>JAGVNQ010000179.1 GCA_020053195.1 Sideroxydans sp. | reverse complement strand
CGACTAATAACTATTATTTAGTTTTTACTTCTACCGCTCTTACCTTGGCCGCCAGCTTGTCCAGCACGCCGTTGACGAATTTGTGGCCGTCGCTGCCGCCGAAGGTTTTGGCCAGCTCCACCGCTTCGTTGATGACCACGCGATAGGGCACTTCGGGATGCCGGATCAGCTCGAACGCACCCAGCAGCAATACGGAAAATTCCACCGGGCTGAGCTCTTTCACCGGGCGATCCAGCAGCGGGGCGAGTTGCTCTGACAGCACTTCACTTTGTGCAATCGCGCCGTTCAACAGTTCGCTGAAAAATTCCTGGTCGTAACGCCCCAGACTTTTTTCATCGCGCGTGTTTTTTTCGATCAGCCTGGCAGACGAGCCGGAAACCCGCCATTCGTAAATGCCCTGCATCGCCAACTCGCGCGCGCGGTGGCGCGCACTTTTGGCGGGAGTCGGCGTTTTGTTTTCGCTCATATAAACCTCAATAATCAAATCCGTCATTCCCGCGAAAGCGGGAATCCAGCGATTTTATTCAACATGCAGTTGGTTTTGTCCTTGCTGCGCAAGGAATTTTCAATTACCTGGATTCCCGCCTTCGCGGGAATGACGTTTGAAAATTATTAAGCCACATCAAGCAAGCGCTTTCAGCAGATGCACCATTTCGATGGCGACCAGCGCGGCTTCCGCGCCTTTGACGCTCATACGCACTTCGGCCTGCTCGTCGGTGTCGGTGGTCAGAATCGCATTGGCAATCGGCACGCCGCATTGCAATTGCACATCGCCCACGCAACGCGCCGATTCGTTGGACACCACTTCAAAGTGATAAGTGTCGCCGCGAATCACCGCGCCCAGCGCGATCAGCGCGTCGAATTTTTTGCTCTGCGCCATCGCCTGCAACACCAGCGGAATCTCCAACGCGCCGGGCACGGTAGCCAGCGTGATGTCGTTTTCAGCAACGCCACTCTGCACCAGTTGCGCGCGGCATGCACCCAGCAAACCCTCGCATACCGGGGTGTTGAAACGACTTTGCACGATGCCAATACGCAGACCTTTACCGTTCAGATTTTGTTCGATTTCTTTCATTTCATTTCCTTAGTTGTTGGCCTGGGCGATCAACGTTCGCCCGAATTAAATTCCGTGAACCGTGCTGATTTTCGTAGGTCGGGATTTATCCCGACGGTGTTAACGGGTTAAAAAAAACGTCGGGATAAATCCCGACCTACAAAAGCGTTACGCTTTCTTGTCCTTATTAGCACAGCAATACCCCACAATTTCCAAACCGAAGCCAGTCATGCTTGGCAGTTTGCGCGGGGTGGCGATCAGACACATTTTGCCGACGTTGAGGTCGCGCAAAATCTGCGCGCCTATGCCGTAGTTGCGCGGGTCCCATTTCGCATGCTGCGGTTCGGGCATGGCGGCTGCGCGTGCCAATAAATCCGCCGAAGTTTCGGCGTGGTGCATCATCACCAGCACGCCCGCTTCGGACTGGCTGATTTTGCTCAGCGCGTCATGCACGCTGGTGGTGTTGGGCAGGCTGACTTGTTCCAGAAAATCCAGCGCCGACAACGGCTCATGCACGCGCACCAGCGTTTCGTTTTGCGGTTGGATGTCGCCTTTCACCAGCGCCAGATGGGTGCGCTGCGTGGTCTTGTCGGTGTAGGTCACCAGATCGAGTTCGCCGTAAGCGGTTTGCACCGTGCGCCGCGCCACGCGTGCGATTAGCGTTTCATTGTGGCTGCGATATTCGATCAGATCGGCGATGGTGCCTATCTTCAAGCCGTGTTCCTTGGCGAACGGAATCAGGTCGGGCAGACGCGCCATCTCGCCGTCTTCCTTCAAAATTTCGCAGATCACCGAGGCCGGCATCACGCCCGCCAGTTGCGCCAAATCGCAGCCCGCTTCGGTGTGTCCGGCGCGCACCAGCACGCCGCCGGGTTGCGCGCGCAACGGGAAGATGTGGCCGGGCTGCACGATGTCGGCAGGCTTGGCGTTCTTGTCCGCCGCGACCTTGATGGTATGCGAGCGGTCGGCGGCAGAAATGCCGGTGGTCACGCCGGTGGCGGCCTCAATTGAAACGGTGAAATTGGTGGCCAGCGACAGCCCGTTGTCGCGCACCATCAGCGGCAGATTGAGCTGCTGGCAATGCTCTTGCGTCAGCGTCATGCAGATCAGGCCGCGCCCGTGCTTGGCCATGAAATTGATCTTTTCCGGCGTGGTGAATTCGGCGGCAAACAGCAGGTCACCCTCGTTCTCGCGGTCTTCTTCGTCCACCAGCACGACCATGCGTCCGGCGCGTATCTCTTCGATGATTTCGGTGATTGGTGCAATGTCAGTCATTTGGAACACTTTCAAATATTGCGGCGCATCCGCCGTGAGGGGGCGATTCTACCATCCCGACACAACTCGTTCCTTTTGAAATGCCAGCGGCATGGGACTATGCTTGCAGCGAACAGCCACTCCGGGAGAGTTTAAATGCGCAAGTTATGTTTGTTTGCAGCGATGCTGCTGCAAGGCTCAATCGCACAAGCCGAGGGAATACAAATCGGAATCGGCGTGTTTGCGCTGGCCAAGGATGGCGCGGACATCCAGATCAACTATCGCCCGCCGCAAAGCCATTACCAGTTCGGCTTTCAATACACGCGCTGGACCGATGTATTCCACGATCCCTATAGCGGCAACGCGCACTCTTCAACCACCAACACGCTGGCCGGCCCGCTGCTGGTTTATCTGTTTCACCCCGCAGCGGATAGTTCGTTTTACGCGGGAGCTTCACTGCTGAAATGGACACGCACCGAAACGCCGCTGTTAATTGCCGCCGCGTCGGACACCCAATCCAGAACCGATTTATATTTCGGCGGTGGCTACAGCGGGCTGTTCGCCAAAAACTTTTACTACAATCTGGGCATGTTCATCGCCCCCAACGCCAACATGACCACCCAAACTGCCATCAGCTCGGAAGAATCCAGCGGCAACTTTGATGTGCAGATTCAGGCGGGAGTGGCGTTTTAGAAAAGCGTCAACACAAGAATTTAAAAACCCGTATCGGCGGGCATCTTCGCGCGGTTCTGGCTTCAGCGTCCAGAAGCGGGAGTTTTGCTGTGGGTTGATGCGATCGACCGAGTACGACCCCATCGATTCGTTCGCATTTATCAAACAAAATCAATGCCCTGCAATTGTAGTAACCGCCTGAGTTGCGACATCAATTTTTCGAATTCTTTTATTCCCGCTGTCTGCCACATACAGATTACTACCAACACTTGCAATGCCATCAGGTACTGAAAAAGTTGCACTTCCACCTACGGCATCCTCGCTTCCTTTTGTCCCATTTCCTGCAATTGTGGTCACAACCCCTGTATTGATCTCAATTTTGCGAATCCTATTATTCAAATATTCTGTCACATATAAGTAATGACCATCTGTAGCAATACCATCCGGATTAGAGAATGTTGCAGCCTGTCCCAAACCATCCTTCGAGCCGATTTGGCTTGACCCCGCCAATGTAGTCACTTCACCAGTCTCAAGATGCACTTTACGAATTCTGTTGTTGGTCGTATCTGTTACATACAAATAAACTCCATCAATGGCAATGCCAAGCGGGTTTCCAAACGATGAAGCGACACCTATAGCATCACGATCTCCCGCAACACCTGATCCCGCCAAAGTTGTCACTTTCCCTGTTGTAAGGGCAATTTTGCGGATTTTATGGTTGGAAGTATCGGCAACAAATAGACTGCTGCCATCAGTAGTAAGTCCAAATGGATAATTAAACGATGAGGCAACTCCACTTGCATCAAGAGAGCCCATCGCGCCAGACCCAGCAAATGAGGTCACCACTCCACTTGCAATCTCAATTTTGCGAATTTTATGGTTTACAGTATCTGCCACATACAAATTACGCCCATCAGTTGTGATGCCCGAAGGGCTATCGAACGAAGCTTCCGATGCCTTGCCATCAAGCGCCCCTTTATCACCTGAACCCGCAAAAGTGGTTACTTCGCCTGAAACTATTACTATCTTGCGAATTTTGTGGGAAAGAGAGTCTGTCACATAAAGATTGACTCCGTCCGACGTAATTCCAACTGGCTGGCCAAATGTTGCTGCATCTCCTATGCCATCAGTTGAAATCTCAAATAATGCATTTTGCTCTTCTGTCCTTTCTGTCTCTTCAACAATAATACTGCCTTGGCTTTCACATTTTTCTTCATCTACTGGCTCACATTCCGCAATGGTGCCTTCAAGCCAGAACTCCACTTCCCCGTTATTGTTTATATCGGTAATTGCAGTGATGATGCCTGACTCATACATAAACTGATAACTCGATAAATCAATTATTTTTACTCTTGTATCGTTTACTGAAATTATCGCCGGATATTCAGCATTACATCCATCACTGAGTATTAGCTGTTTATGTCGCCCCTCTTTACGAAAAATACTCAATTTACCTTGACCGCATGGACTACTGTTTAGCGCGGACAGTATTTCTTCAAAACGTTCTGGTGAGAAATAATTCAGTAAATCCTTTTTTTCTTTAATCTCATTCCCTACAAATTTTTCTCGCCCCATATCGACTGGTGTACCGGGCAGACTGAATCTACCCAAAAATATTTTACTTTTTCCTTTTTCGCTATCCCTGCTGTCGGAATCGTTCATCGGTTCGACTGTTGCCTGAACTGGAATTGGTTGAGTGCTAGAAACTTCTGACTGAGCAGGTTGATTATTCGTTGAAGCTGACAAGCTATTATCGTTGCACGCTGGAAGCGCAAACAGAATGAAAACAAACAAAATAGCAGGAATCGCATTCATTTTCTTCATTCCAATTCTCCAGTCCGTTGTCTACATGAACACCAATTCACAATCTAAATCATGGGGATTCATACTCAATTGATCCCCATTGATTCCTCACACGGGTTCGGCATCAAATTGAAAACAATTATGACCCCATCAATTCAGAGGCGAAAATTTCCCTGCATTCCGTTGCGCTGCATCCTGGCTACGATTTATAGCCCGAAAAAAATTCAAAACCCCTCATCATGAAGATGAACACCAATAGGCGACCTACGTGATGTGCGCGATGAAGATCGCCTATTGGCGCGCATCTCCACGCAATGCGTTATGCGACTTCGGCTTGTTGCATACGTTCGACGTAACGCGCGATCAGGTCGATCTCCAGATTAACGCGCGTGCCGGCTTTCAATTCGTTCAGCGTGGTCGCTTGCAGTGTGTGCGGGATCAGGTTCACGTCGAATTCGCTACCTGTCACCCGGTTCACGGTGAGGCTCACACCGTTGATGGTGATGGAACCTTTGAACGCGATGTATTTCGCCAACGCTTGCGGGGCGCGCACGACCAAGCGCCAGCTTTCGCCCAGATTAGTGAAACTCGCCACCTCGCCCACGCCATCGACGTGGCCGCTGACCAGGTGGCCGCCCAGCCTATCGGACAAGCGCAAGGCTTTTTCCAGATTGACGTGATGGTCTTGCTTGTCCAGCCCGGCAGTGCAATTCAGGGTTTCGCGCGAGACTTCGACGGTGAAGTCGTTGCCGACTTTTTCGATCACGGTGAGGCATACGCCGTTCACCGCGATGCTGTCGCCGATGGCGACATCGTCCATGCCCAACACTTGAGTTGCCACGGTCAGACGCAAGCCGCCGTCTCTATCTTGCGCTGTTTTAATCAGTCCCACATCGGCAATAATTCCGCTAAACATTTTTCACCCTCACTGTTATTCGTAAATCATTTCCCACTTGGCGCATGTCCTGCCACGCCAGTTCCACGCGC
Organism: Sideroxydans sp.; assembly: GCA_020053195.1. GTDB lineage: Bacteria > Pseudomonadota > Gammaproteobacteria > Burkholderiales > Gallionellaceae > Sideroxyarcus. The sequence continues at coordinate 1,053 of JAGVNQ010000179.1, read as the reverse complement.
TGCTCCAATTGCGTCAGCGCGCCCAAATCCGCCATGCCGCGCGCGGCATCGCCCAATAATTGCGGTGCGAGATACAGCACCAGTTCATCCACCAGTTTTGCTTTGAACAACGCGCCGTTTAACGTGCGCCCCGCTTCAACCAGCACTTCGTTGATGCCGCGTTGTGCGAGATCGCGCAGGATTACCGCCAGATCATATTGTTCCATCGCCACCACTTCCGCGCCGCACGCTTGCAATGTCGCGTGTTTTTTTTCATCGCCCGACGCGGTGTAGATCAGCGTGTTGCCGCCTTGCACAATTTTGGCTTCGGGTGCGATGCGCAGTTTTCTATCCAGCACCACGCGCCAAGGTTGGCGCTCGGTTTCAATCCCGCGCACATTGAGCTGCGGATCATCCGCCAGCACCGTGCCGATACCGGTCAACACGGCGCAGGAGCGCGCGCGCCAATGTTGCACATCCTGCCGTGCGGCTGCGCCGGTGATCCATTTGCTGGTGCCGTTTTCCAGCGCGGTGCGACCGTCCAAGCTGGCGGCGATTTTGCTGCGCACCCACGGCGTGCCGCGCGTCATGCGCGAAAAAAAACCGATGTTGAGTTCGCGCGCAGCGGCTTCCATCAGGCCGCATTCCACTTGAATATTTGCGGCGCGCAATTTGTCTATGCCTTGTCCGGCCACCAGCGGATTCGCGTCTTGCGCGGCAATCACCACGCGCACCACACCCGCTGCGATCAGCGCGTCGGCGCAAGGCGGCGTGCGCCCGTAATGGCTGCACGGTTCCAGCGTCACATAAGCCGTCGCGCCGCGCGCTTGATGTTTCGCTTCGCGCAAGGCATGCACTTCGGCATGCGGCTCACCCGCGCGCACATGCCAGCCTTCGCCCACCACCGTATTATTTTTTACCAGCACGCAGCCGACGCGCGGATTGGGCGATGTCGTGTAAAGCCCGCGCTCCGCCAGTTGCAGCGCGCGGGCCATCCAATGGCTGTCGTTTGCGTCTAGCATAGTTAGTCTGTTTTGCTGCGGCGCGCGCGCGGCTTGCTCACCGCGTCGATGG
>JAGVNQ010000107.1 GCA_020053195.1 Sideroxydans sp. | reverse complement strand
ACCCTCTCCCCCAACCCCTCTCCCGCAAGCGGGCGAGGGGAGGAGAACAAATTTGCCGTGGCACGACGCTTGAGGCAAGATGCGCCTTCGGAATTTTTGTACAACCAACACAAGAGAACAATCATGGGCGCACAGTGGAAAGCCAGACACAAAGAAGTCGCAGCAAATGCAAAAGGTAAAATTTTCGGCAAACTCGCCAAAGAAATCATGGTCGCCGCCAAAGGTGGAGCCGACCCGAGTTTGAATTCGCGCTTGCGCCTCGTGGTCGAACAGGCCAAAAAAGTATCCATGCCCAAAGAGACGCTGGACAGAGCCATCAAAAAAGGCGCGGGCCTGCTCGACGGCGGCGCGCATCTCGAACGCCTGGTGTATGAAGGCTTCGCCCCGCACCGCGTGCCGGTCATCGTCGAATGTCTGTCCGACAACATTAACCGCACCAAATCCAACATCAACGTGCTGTTCCGCAAAGGCCAACTCGGCGCGGAAGGCTCCGTGGCGTGGGACTTCAACTACGTCGGCATGATAGAAGCCACCCCCAACAGCAAAGACGCGGATGCCGAAGTCGCCGCCATCGAAGCCGGCGCACAAGACCTCGAACCCGCCGAAGAAGGCGCAACCCTGTTCATCACCGAAGTCACCGACCTTGATGCCGTGTGCAAAGCGTTACCCGCGCAAGGCTTCACGGTTGTATCCGCCCAACTGGGCTACCGCCCGAAAAATCCGGTCACTATCGCGAACGAAGTTGAACTTGAAGAAGTGCAAGCGTTTCTCGAAGCGATTGATGAAGATGATGATGTGCAGAATGTTTATGTGGGGTTGGCGGGGTAGGGGACTGTTTAACTCAGGTTCATTTCAATAAGGAAATTTGTCTTGGCGATACTTGATCTTTTTTCAAAACGACAGAAAAAACTTCGGGGTGATGTTCCTGATGTTTACGTCTATGACAATTTTCCGCAAGCTCTCAGAACGCAAATAGTTCATATCTGGCACGATACATTAGGTAATGAAAGTCAATTTTGGGACGGACATGTAAAGGTAAAGGAAGCTTATCCACTTATTGTTGATTCGCTTTGCCGTGAATATGGTGTATTCAAATTGCCCGGTACCAAAAATTATGGTGACAGAAAATATATTGACGAGTTAGTGAACTTCCTTCTTCTTGAACAAGACGTTGAGCGAGCAATAGATGCAGTAGAACTTTCATTTCGTGTAATTGATAGATACACCAGAGATTGGAGTTACCTTAGACGTAACGACGCATCAGAAAGGACTGACGCTGCTATTGAAGAGCTGAATAGTCGATTTAAGGAGCATGGTGTCGGATACCAATATTCTGACGGTGAAATCATTCGTATCGACTCTGAACTGATTCATTCTGAAGTCGTAAAGCCAGCGTTACGATTGTTGAGTCAGAAGATGTACGCAGGCGCACAGCAAGAATTTTTGAAGGCGCATGAGCATTATCGACATGGCAATGCAAAAGAAGCTCTGAATGAGTGTTTGAAGTCATTTGAGAGTGTAATGAAGTCAATCTGCGATAAACGGAAATGGACATACAGCAGTAATGCAACTGCAAAAAACCTTATTCAGGCTTGTCTCGATCATCAACTCATCCCGACTTATTGGCAGCAGAATTTTTCATCACTGAAAAGTTTATTGGAAAGTAGTGTTCCGACTGGGCGAAATAAACTTGGAGGACATGGTCAAGGTGCGTCAACAACAACAGTGCCAGATTACTTGGTCGCTTATATGTTGCACATGACTGCATCTACAATTGTTTTTCTTTGCGAAGCTGAAGCAGGATTGTCATAGCCCGGTAGGGTGGGCACATAAAACGTGCCCACCCTACTTTTTAAATACCCACCATGCCAGCAAGCCAGTAAATACGCCATTCTCCAGTGGGTGTATCACGTAGATCAAGCATCCATGCGCCTTGCGGGGCAGTGGGGTGTTAAAAAATAGAAAAGGACTAATCCGACATGAATAAACATCGCGTCACAATCGGTTGGCTGTTCGTTGGCGTGGCGATGCTGCTGGCGGTGTTTTTGGTTTTCGCCTGGAATAAATCTGCGGCGGCGGTGGATGTCTCTCATGCGCGAACGGTGTTGTGGTTGGCGCTGGCGGTGGCGCTGTTGTTCTGTGCGGTGGGGGTGACGCTGTTGCTGGATTACCGTTATTCGGTCTGGATTTGTTTGCCGTTTTCGCTGGCGATTCTGTTCAGTCCCCCGCTGGGGACGATGCTGGGCGCTTATTACTTGTGGTATTTCTGGAAGTTTGTTTACAAGCCGAAGCCGGATTAGGCCTGCGCGGAATTTTCCCATGAGCCATTCGGCCAAACCCGCTCCCACCCATCGTCTCGCGCTGCGCGTGCGCGAGCTTTCGCAGTTGTTTAACTCGATGGACCCGACTCCGTTTTTGAACAAAGACCTCGATCCCGAGGCGAATAATTTTATCGAGTCGTGGGCTTCGGGTTATCCGGCGGGCAGCCGTTTTCACATCACGATTCACCTCGAACAGTGGCCGGCAGACGGCGATCCGAACGAGATGATTGCCGCCGCTGTCCACAACCATTTTTCCTACAAAGCCGAGCGCACGCGCGTGGCATTCCAGCGCCTGATGAAAGTGGGGCGCTTGAGTCTGGGCATCGGGCTGGTGTTCGTTTCGCTGTGCCTGCTCGCTGCCGATGTCATCGGCAATCTCGGCAGCAGTCCCGGCTATTCCATCGCGCGCGAAAGTTTGACCATTATCGGCTGGGTTGCCATGTGGCGACCGCTGGAAATTTTCCTGTACGACTGGTGGCCGCTCCAGCGCCAGATCCGTCTTTTCCAAAATCTGAGCGGCGCGCATGTGCATGTGATTCAGGGCAAATAAAACGCCATGCCCGCCAGCATCCTCATCATCGAAGACGAATCGCCCATCGCGGACGTGCTGGCCTATGCGCTCAAGTCGGAGGGATACGCCACAGAGTGTTGCACGCTGGGCGGCGAGGGCTTGGCCGCGTT
>JAGVNQ010000188.1 GCA_020053195.1 Sideroxydans sp. | reverse complement strand
GATGGTTATCGGCTTTTCTACCATCATTATTCAAAGTATCACCACGCCGCTGGAAGCCTTGCAGAAAGCGATTAACAACGTGCGCCAAGGCGGCAACATGGAGGCGTTGGCGCAGATTGAATCCAAGGACGAATTCGCCGACATGGGTTTCGCGGTGAATCAGGTGTTGCAGGAGCAGATTTCAGTACGCGAAAAAGAATTTTTTGCGCGTGAAAAAGCCGAAGAAGAGCGCCGCAAAGCCGAAGCCGAAAACGAAAGCCTGAACAACTCGGTGATCGCGCTGCTGTCGGCGGTGAACCAATTGTCGCAGAGAGATTTGACGGCGCGTGTGCCAATGTCGGGCGACATTATCGACACGGTGGCCGACTCGATTAACCAGTTGACCGATGAAACTTCCAAGGTTTTGCGCGAAGTGAACCTGATGGCGAACCAGATGGAACAAGTTTCGGGCAGTGTGCGCGAGCAAGGCGATCTGGTGGCCGCCACATCGGAAGCGGAACGTAAAAACGTGGACGAAATGGCGCGCTCGTTGAACGAATCGGCGGAAAGCATGGGGCAGATTGCGGGCATGGCCGAACAGTCCAACCGCTCGGCGGAGCGTGCCTCTGAAATTACCAACAACGCGCTGGAAACGGTGAACAACACGGTCAAGGGGATGGAATCCATCCGCGAGACCATCGCCGAAACGGAAAAACGCATCAAGCGGCTGGGCGAACGTTCGCAGGAAATTTCCGGCATCGTTAACTTGATTAACACCATTTCCGAACGTACTCACGTGCTGGCGCTGAACGCGTCCATGCAAGCGGCGGTGGCGGGTGAAGCGGGTCGCGGCTTTGCGGTGGTGGCGGAAGAGGTGCAGCGTTTGGCGGAAAGCTCGCGCCACGCGACGCAGCAAATCGGTACGCTGGTGAGCAACATCCAGCTCGAAACCAACGAAACGATTTCGACCGTGAACCGCACTATCGGCCAGGTGGTGCAAGGTTCGGAACAGGCGCAAAAAGCCGGTGAGCAAATGCGGCTGACGCGCGAAATTACCAACGAGCTGGTGGAGCAGGTGCAAATGATCGCGGGCGCTTCCGTGCTGCAAAAGGAAATGTCGGGTCTGTTGCTGGAAGCCGTGCAACGTCTGAGCCAGAGCAACGAGCGCACCGCGCAACAGATTGATACGCAGGGCGAAGAAACGTTGGCGCTGTCCGAATCGGCGCGCCAACTGGTTGAATCGGTGAACGTGTTCAAATTGCCGCTGCTGGCCTGATAAACCGGAATAACGTAAGTCGGGCTTCAGCCCGACCTGCAGCCTGCGGTTTTCTGAATTGCAGCCGAATCACTCGGGTTGAGTTACATGAAATTAAAAGATTTGATTGAAGCCTTCGCCTGCGAGATCGAGCAGGCAAGGGCGCGGATGGATCGCAATCTGGACGATCTGGCCTCGCTGGATACTGATGCACCGGAATATTTGGACGCGCTCGACCAATATAGCGGGCAGGCGCAGCGTATGGGAGAAGCTGCCGAGCTGGCGGGTTTTCCCGGGCTGCAATTGGTGTGCATGCATGTGGAGGAAAACAGTTTAATGCTGGCGCTGCTGCAACGCGATGAGCGCGGCGCGTTGCTGGATTTTCTGCGCGAATGGCCGCCGCTGATTGTGTATTACCTGCGCAATTTGAGCGACCCTTCGGCGGCAGCCGGATTGATTGACCACCTGCGCGGTGCCCCCCATCCCATGGATGAGGAGCAGGCCATGAAGGTGATGCACATGTTGGGCGCGATGCCGCTGCAAGTGGGCGATGGCGAGGGGCAGCCGCACCGTCCGGTGTTGGCCACGCCGGAAGAGGTGGCGCTGCAAATGCCGGACGATGTGGATCAGAAATTTCTCGAAGGATTTTTGCAGGAAGCGCCCGAACAGGCGCGTTATCTGGTGCAACTGGCGCGCAATATGGCGGAGGGCGAAGGCGACAGCTCGGACCTCATCGCCGCCAAGCGCGTGGCGCATACGCTGAAAGGCTCGGGTTCGACCATCGGTTTGCGCGGCATCGCGGCGCTGGGTCACCATCTGGAAGACATTCTCGAATATTTCGAAAACCAGGGTTCGCAGGTCACCCGACAGGCGGCCAATGCCTTGCTGGACGCGGCGTATTGCTTGGAGCAGATGGTCGGTTTTGTGGCGGGTCAGGACGATTACCCGCAGCAGGCGCAGGCCGTGCTGCAAACCGTGCTGGATTTGGCTAACCGCATTGATGCGGGCGAATCGCTGGATACGCCGCTGGTGCGCTCTGCCGCAACCATGCCGGTCGCGCCCAAACCTGCCGCCGCAACATTGCTTAACAATCGGGATGCCGCTCCGCCCGTGTCGCAAGCCGCCAGCGCCGCGCTGCGGGTCAGCATGAAACGTATCGAAGATTTGTTTTTGGTGTCGGGCGAAGTGTCGGTGAACAATGCCGCGATGGAGGCGCGTATCAAGGCGCTGGCCATCAGTTCGCGCGAGTTGCTGGCGCAGAATTTACGCGTGCAGAAGCGCTTGTTCGAACTGGAAACCATGGTTGAAGTGCGCGCGCTGGGCGTGGTGAAGACACGTTATCAACGCGCCAACGATGCCGCGTTCGACGCGCTAGAAATGGATCAATACAGCGAATTACACAGCACTTTTCACGCGCTGGCGGAAGAAGCCGCCGACGTGCGCACGCTGGCGTTGCGGGTGGAAGAGGGTATCGCGCAAATCGCCAGCCAGCAGGCGCGTCAGCAGCGGCTGGGCGCGGATTTGCAACATCTGGTGATTGGCACGCGTATGGCCGAGGTGGGTGTGCTGGAGTCGCGTTTGCAGCGCAACGTGCGTTCGACTTGTCAGGTGACCGGCAAAGAGGCGGTGCTGGAGTTTCAGGGCGGCGATACGCTGATCGACAGCGATTTGCTCAACCGGCTGGCCGAGCCGCTGCTGCATTTGCTGCGCAACGCGGTTGACCACGGCGTGGAAACGCCCGATGAACGCGCCGCGTCCGGCAAGCCCAGAACCGGGCGTATTGTGTTGAGCTTTGCGCGCCAAGGGCAGCAGGTGGTGCTGCGCTGTTTGGATGACGGGCGCGGGCTGGATTTGCCGGAGATACATAGGCGCGCGCTGGAGAGTGGGCTAGTCGATGCGGGGCAGGTGTTGAGCGACAGCGAAATTGCCCGCCTGATTTTATTGCCCGGCTTTTCCACCAGCCACAACGTGAGCGAAATTTCCGGGCGCGGCATCGGCATGGATGTGGTGCGCGAGTGGGTCAGCACCATGAACGGTTCCATCCACATCACCTCTGCCCCCGGACAGGATTGTTTGATCGAGTTGCGTTTTCCGGCTTCGCTTTCAACCGTGCAGTCGCTGGTGGTGGAGGTGGGCGGCGAGCGTTTCGCCTTGCCGTCGGTGCAGATCGAGCGCGCGGTCGCGCGCGGCGTGGGCACGTTTGAATTGCTGGGGGGGAAACTGGTTTACCGTCTGGACAAACGCACTTATCCGGCGCGGCGTTTGCGCGATGCAACCGGACTGCCGGATGAAGACAAGCCGCTGGCCGACTATGCGGCGGTGGTGGTGAACCTGGATCACAAAACCCAAGTGCTGGCGGTGGACCGACTGCTCGATTCGCGCGAGTTGTTGGTGAATAACCCCGGTCGTTACGCGCGCCATCTGCGCGGCGTGGCCGGTTTATCCATCTTGGGCGACGGCGCGATTGCGGTGAATCTGGATCTGGCGCAGTTGCTGGCGGCGGAAACAGAGCGGTCGGCGGTCGGCGGTAAAACGCTGCCAAGCGCGCAAGCGCGCAAGCTGTCCGGCGTGTTGGTGGTGGACGATTCCTTGTCCGTGCGCAACTCGTTGATGCAGTTGTTGCAGGATGCCGGGTACAAGGCCGAAGCTGCACGCGACGGCATCGACGCGATTGATACCTTGCGCAACTTCAAGCCAGATCTGGTGCTGACCGATCTTGAAATGCCCAACATGAACGGGGTCGAGTTGACCTATCACTTGCGCGAACGTGCCGACATGAAGGGTTTGCCCATCATCATGATTACCTCGCGTTCGCAGGATAAACACCGACGGCTGGCGGAACAGGCCGGGGTGGATACCTACATCACCAAGCCCTATAACGATGCCGATTTGCTGCGCACCATACGCGGCACGCTTGCCCGATGACCACTTCTTCCGATCTTGCAACGGACACCTTACGCGGCAACTTTGTGTTGTTGGTAGCCGACGGACTGTCCCTGTTGTTGCCGCAGCACGAAGTGGGCGCGGCGGAATATCTGGGCGATACGCTAGAAGCCGCCGACGAGGCCGGATTGTTCAAGTTGGCTGGCACAGCAGACCAACGCCGTTTCGCAGCATTGTCGGCGCAGATGACGCTACTGCCGGTTTTTCCGAGCGGGCGTTTTTTGGTGACCACCTTAAGCGGCGAAGACAGAGAGATAAGCTGGTGCTGGAACGAGTTGCGGGTGTTAATTAATGTCGAACTGCCGTTGCACCCGCTGCCGCAAGTGATGTTGGCGGCAGACACACCTGTTTCCCACTACGTCGAACTGGATGGCAAGCTGGCTTGGCCGTGTAACGCAAAACAGATGAGTGCATTCGCGCTGGCAGAAAGGGGAGTGCGATGAGTTTTGAACACTCCGCCCTCATACCGCGCGCCGCCGCGCGCCTCGCCGAATATGCGCCCGGACGCACTATCGCTTTGCCACCGCACACCACGTTTGCCTTGCTCGAACAGCCCGTAGTTTTTGAAGTTCCCGGCGCGGCGCGCCACGCATGCGGCTTGTTGAGCTGGCGTGACATGCGCCTGCCACTGCTGGATTTGAATCGGTTGTTGCACGGAGAGGTCGACGAGGAATACATCCGAGTGCCGCGTTTTGCGCAGGTCGTTGCCTGGCAGCCAGCGCCGTATTGGCCGCTGCAATACGGTGCACTCGGTCTGAGCTCCATGCCGCAGACCATTGTTGTCGAAGACGAGTCGCAGTGCGCGTTGCCAGAAGATAACGCACGCTGGACATTGTTCGCGCTGTCGTGTTTTCAGCATGAAGGGCAGGTGATCCCCGTGCTCGATACGGCGCGCCTGTTTGGGGCGGCTGGAGCGCGGAAAATTTTGTAACGAAAAACGAGGAAAAAATGTACAGAATCGATAGAGAAAACTGGGGAATTACGATTACATTTTCTGAAAATCTAACGCTCGAAGAAGCGCAAAGATATAACGAAGAGGTTGGGGCGATCAGAGTCCAATTGGCTGGCAAGTCCTGGGGCGTGCTCTGCGATTGCCGCAATCTCGGCGTAATGATGCCGGGTGCGCAGGAGTTGTTGACCAAATCCCAGGAAGATGGAAAAAAAGCCGGCATGGGTCGCACTTGCGTCATCCTCGCCGCCCCCATCCCCATCATGTACGCGAAACGCTTCGCCAAATCATCCGGCATTTATGCGTGGGAACGTTACTTGAACGGGCGATCCAACCCGGATTGGAAACTGCAAGCGGTTGACTGGATCACAAAAGGAATTGACCCGGATACGCGCTAAGCATGCAACTGGCTGCAAACGCGGGGATGAAACTAATGAAATTAAATGGAAAAACATACGTATGGGAGTATTCGAGAAAATTTTCAGCAGTCACCAGAAAAAAGCAATCCTCGATGAAATCAATTTAATGGAAGCAGCGCAAGCGCATATCGTATGGAAGTTGCGTTTGCTGCGGTATCTGGATGGCTCGTCAACCGAGCAGCTTGATCCGGCTGTTGTGTGCCGTGACGACCAGTGCAAACTGGGTGTGTGGATACATGGGATTGGGCAAAGCCATTTCGGGAGCGAAGCTGCTTTTCAAGTTATGCGTGCAGACCACGCGATTTTTCATCAGCATGCAGGGCAGATCGTGCGATATTCCCAAGTAAAGAAACTCGATGAAGCCCGAGCCTTGTTGAACGGTAAATATAGACAGGTCTCGTACAAGGTGGTCATGGCATTGACTGAGTTGAACAGCGAACTAAAGACTTAGCATTTGCACATCCATTATGTGCAAATTCACGCGACCTCTGTGGATATTGGGCTGCGGGGTAATTGGATGATGCCTTCGCACGGCAGGGGTCACTGGTTCGAACCCAGTACCGCCCACCAAATCGCAAAGGCTTGAAGTATTCCTTCAAGCAAGCCTTTTCAATAATTCGTAGTTTTACATAATATACATTATGCGCACAAAATGAATGTTCAAATGGATAGTTAGGCATCCAGTTAAATCAAGTAATTTTGTATTGTTTCAATAAATTACATCTGCTTCAGAAACAACCTTCTGAAATTCGAACTTGTCGCTTCACCAACTTCTTCCAGCGAAATATTACGCAGCTTTACGATCTCTTCTGCAACGTGTTTCACGTAAGCCGGTTGATTGGTTTTTCCCCGGTGCGGTGCTGGTGCAAGGTATGGCGAATCCGTTTCGATCAGTATCTTTTCGAGCGGAATGTTTTGCGCGACCTCTTTGATGAGGGTTGCATTTTTGAAAGTCAGGATGCCGGAAAACGAAATATGGAAGCCTAGTGCAATAGCCGCTTGGGCTATTTCCAGATTTTCAGTAAAACAATGCATTACTCCGCCGACACTTGCCGCGTCTTCTTCGGACATGATGCGCAGGGTATCTGCCGCAGCCGATCGGGTATGGATGATGAGCGGTTTGCCGCATTGCTTGGCGGCTCGGATATGGGTACGGAAGCGTTCACGTTGCCAGTCCAGATCACCTGTCAGGCGGAAGTAATCCAACCCGGTTTCACCGATGGCGATAACTTTTGGATGTTGCGCCAACAAAATTAAATCCGCCGGTTTCGGCTCGTGCTCCAGTTCGTAATCAGGATGCACCCCTACCGAAGCGTACAAGTTGTCATGACGCTCAGCCAATTCAAGTACTTGGGGCAATGTCGCCAGATCTACCGAAACGCATAATGCGTGCGAAACTTCATTGGCGCGCATGTTGGCGAAAACGGCATCAAGATCGTTCGCTAATCCGGGGAAATTGAGGTGACAGTGTGAGTCGATGAACATGGGGCTAATATTCAGGTTGGAAACAGGTGGCGGTACGACAGTAACAGTGATTCCAAAAACAGCTTGGGATTGAGCGGATGGAAAGCGGCGCGGCGCGCCTCCAGCAATTCTTTCTGAAAACGCATCAATGCCACAGTGGTGACACCGCCAGTCAGCTTGATAATCTCCTCTGTTTGTTCGGGGAAATATCGCACAGCGCCGGTCAGTTTGGCGCTGGTCAGGTCGTGACACCATTGTTGCAGGCAATGAATGACATATCCCGGGGGGCTGCGTTGCAAGCTGTCAGCTAACGCTAGCGCATCCATTTTTGTGGGCTGGCGGATGGCGGCCAACAGGATGCTGCGCTCTTCCGCGCCCTCGCCCGACTCCGCCCACGCCAATGCCTGCAACGGCGCGAAACCGGTTTGCGCGAGGGCATGTTCCGGGTTCTTTACTCCCTGTTGCGATAGCCAGGCTGTTCCAGTTTCACGGGTCGGTGTTGGGATGGAGAAACTGAGACAACGGCTAAGGATGGTCGGCAACAATTGCTGCGGCTTGTGGCTAACTAGCAGAAACAACAGATTTTCGGTAGGTTCTTCCAGCGTTTTAAGCAGGGAATTAGCGGCATTATTGTTCATCGCCTCAGCCGGATGAATGACGACGACACGAAACCCGCCGCAATGAGCTGACAGATTGGCGAAGTTCGACAGGTCTCGTATCTGATCTACCGAAATTTCACGCGACGGTTTTTTTCCAGCCGGTTTCTCTTCCCCCTCTTCTGCGACACTCAACGCATCTGGTTGGACGAGGCGAAAATCAGGGTGGCTGTCTTGCTCAAACCAATGACAAGAACTGCATTCTTGACACGACAAACCATTGGCATTGGGCTTTTCGCACAGTAATGATTGGGCGAAATTGAGCGCCAGATCGAGTTTCCCTATCCCTTGCGCGCCCTTCAACAACAGCGCATGCGGCAGTCTTGAACGTAGTCCTTGCATAGCTTGCCAAGATTCATCCTGCCAAGGATAGAGTGTTTTCATTTCAAAGAGATGCGACGATATTCGCCAGTGCCTGCTGAACTTCAGGCATGGTTTTCTCGGCATGGATAACGGCGAAACGCTGCGGTGTTTTGGCCGCCCGGGCGAGATAAGCCTGACGCACTCGCTCAAAAAACTCGCCGCGTTCTTGCTCGAACCGATCCAGGCTGACGTTGTTGGCCAGTCGCTGACGGGCGATTTCAATCGGGATGTCGAACAATAATGTCAGATCGGGCTGCAAGTCGCCATGCACCCATTGTTCCAGTTGTTCAAGTTTGTCCAGCGGAACGCCCCTGCCCCCGCCCTGATAAGCGAAGCTGGCATCGCTGAAACGGTCAGAGATAACCCAAGTGCCGCGTTGCAATGCGGGACGGATGACTTGCTCCACATGCTCGCGGCGTGCCGCAAACATCAGCATCGCTTCGGTTTCGGCATGCATGGGCTGATTCAACAGTATCTCGCGCAGACGTTCTCCCAACGGCGTACCGCCCGGCTCGCGCGTCACCAGCAAGTCAATACCACGCTGGCGTAATGCATTGGCAAACCAGTCCAGATGGGTGCTCTTACCGGCCCCATCTACGCCTTCGAAAGTGATGAATTTTGCCGTGTTCATTTTAGTTGGTAGCGGTTAACCGCGTTGTTATGTTCAATCAAGGATTCAGAAAAATACGAACTGCCATCCCCGCGCGCCACAAAGTAAAGCGCTTTGCTGCGCGCCGGGTGCAGAACCGCCTCAATCGAAGCCAAGCCGGGCAAGGCAATCGGGGTCGGGGTCAGTCCGCTGCGGGTGTAGGTATTGTATGCGGTGTCGGCAGTTAAATCGCGCTTGCGCAGATTGCCGTCGAACTTATCGCCCATCCCGTAAATAACCGTGGGATCGGTCTGCAAGCGCATGTTTTTGCGTATCCGGTTAACAAACACGGAGGCAATCATGGTGCGATCACTGGGTTTGCCCGTTTCTTTCTCAACGATAGAGGCTAATATCAGCGCTTGATAAGGGGATTCAAACGGCAAGTCAGCCTCGCGCTTTTCCCAGCTTGCCTGCAAATGTTTTTGCATCGCCTGGTAAGCACGTTTCAAGAAGGCAATGTCACTGCTGCCACTGGAAAAATTATAGGTATCGGGGAAGAACAAACCTTCCGCATCCGGTTCAAGCGCTCCGATGCGCTGCATAATCTCGGAATCTGATAACAATGAGGTGTCGTGGCGTAAACCCGGATGGGCATTCAACATGGTGCGCAATTCTTTGAATGTTATCCCCTCAATAATCGTCGCCCGACTTCGTTCTGTCCGCCCGGAGGTGATGATGTCCAGTAATTCATACAGCGAAATGTCTTTTTCAAGCTGGTAGTTGCCATATTTGATCTGCCCCGCTTTGCCCATCGCCCGTGCAAGCCAAACAATCATCCAATCACTTTCCAAGACTCCCGCTTGTTTCATTTGAGTCGCGGCACTTTTCAGGCTGCTACCTGAATTAAGCGTGAACTCCAAAGGCTTACGCGGAAGCGGGTTTGGCTTGAATACCAGATAGGCAATGGCTCCGGCCAAGACCATCAGTAAAAAAATGATCTCAATTGCCAATTTGCTATTATTTTTCATCGTTTAACCACGCTTGAATTTTCCACGCTACAGGATGGGTAGTGCGGTGATAGCTACTAATTTCGCGGACAGGCCACAAGCCAAACACGCTGTTCACCAAAAAAATTTCATCCGCCCCCAGCAATTCTTCCATGCGAATTTGTTTAATTTTGCATGGCAAACCTTGCGCAGCTGCCCATGCCATCACGCGTTCACGTTGCACACCCGCCACTCCGCATTGGCTTAAATCTGGTGTGTAAAGCGTTCCATTACGCAAACTGAATAAGTTGGATCGTGTGCCGGAGATAACAAATCCACGCTCGTCTTGCAGCAGACCTTCAGGCAAACCTACTTCCTGGCATTCTCCGGCGGCAAGCACATTTTCCAGACGGTTCAGGTGTTTTATACCAGCCAATACAGGCTGATTCCCTAGCCTCAACTGGCATACATGCAGCGCAATGCCGGAAGAGAAAAAGTTGGTATCGTATTGAGGAGTGGCGCTGATGCTAATGATTCGAGTGGAATTTTCGCCAATTGTGGGCGCATATCCGCGCCGACCAACTCCGCGCGTGATAATGATTTTAGCGATGCAATCCTGTTGCTGGAAGCATAACGATTGGATTTCGCCAAGCAGCAGTTCGGCAGCAGGGCAAAAAATCTTGAGCGCTCCACAGTCGCGCGACAGCTTGGCATACTGAAGAAGCCAGGAAACCGGGTATCCCTGTTGCACTCGCAAAGTACGGAATACCCCGTCCCCATAAGACAAACCACGGTCTTCGGCGCTGATTGCTTCACCTGGCAAGCCGTTGACCAGCATCTTTGCCAAAGATCAGACTTTACGGAATACCAGCGTTCCGTTGGTTCCGCCAAAGCCAAAGTTGTTATTGATGGCCACGTCGATCTTTATATTGCGTGCGGTGTTTGCGCAGAAATCCAAGTCGCATTCCGGATCTTGTTCGAAGATGTTGATGGTTGGCGGAGAAATTTGATGGTGCAATGCCAGCACACAGACCAGAGATTCCAAACCACCCGCTCCGCCCAGCAAATGCCCGGTCATGGATTTGGTGGAATTGACCACCAATTTCTTGGCATGATCTCCAAAAGCTGCTTTGATCGCATCGGTTTCATTTTTGTCGCCCAGCGGTGTCGAAGTGCCATGCGCATTGACGTATTGCACTTGATCCGGCGTTATTCCGGCATCCCGCATCGCGTTCAGCATGCTGCGCTTGGGTCCATCCATGTTGGGTGCGGTGATGTGGTAGGCATCCGCACTCATGCCATAGCCTGTTATCTCGGCATAAATCCTGGCTCCGCGTGCTTTGGCATGCTCGTATTCTTCCAGCACCAAAACGCCCGAGCCCTCGCCTAGTACAAAACCGTCACGGTCTTTGTCCCAAGGACGACTTGCCGTTGCCGGATCATCGTTGCGGGTTGAAAGCGCACGGGATGCAGCGAATCCGCCGATTGCCAGTGGTGAAACAGATGACTCTGCACCTCCGGCGACCATCACATCGGCATCACCATACTGAATCATGCGCATTGCCTCTCCGATGCTATGCGTACCCGTGGTGCAGGCCGAAACGACCGCAAAATTTGGACCACGCAAGCCAAACAAAATGGAGAGATTGCCGGAAATCATATTGATGATCGTTCCAGCAATAAAGAATGGAGAAATCTTGCGCGGACCGCCAGCCAGGTAATCGTTGTGCGTATCTTCAATCATCGGCAGACCACCGATGCCTGAACTGATACACACGCCGATACGATCAGCATTTTGCTCGGTCACTTCCAGACCGGAGTCCTTGAACGCCTCTATCCCGGCAGCCAAACCGAGATGCACGAAGCGAT
Source organism: Sideroxydans sp. (assembly GCA_020053195.1). GTDB lineage: Bacteria > Pseudomonadota > Gammaproteobacteria > Burkholderiales > Gallionellaceae > Sideroxyarcus. The sequence continues at coordinate 22,433 of JAGVNQ010000188.1, read as the reverse complement.
CCATGCGGCGCGCGTCTTTGGCTGGAATGAACTGCGTTACATCGAAGTCCTTAACTTCCCCGGCGATTTGGCTGGCAAATGCCGAAGGGTCAAAACGTGTGATGCGGCCAATGCCGGATTTTCCTGCCACAATATTTTGCCATGTTGCAGCGACCCCATTACCGACGGGTGTCACTGCACCCAAGCCGGTTACTACGACTCTACGCTTAGCCAAGCTGGACTCCGATGTATGAAGGAAGTAAACCTTGAAACAAAATTACTTGGAATGCGTATTCACGTAATCAAGTGCTTGTTGAACGGTAGTGATCTTTTCTGCGTCTTCGTCAGGGATTTCAACACCGAATTCTTCTTCCAAGGCCATCACCAGCTCCACTGTATCCAGAGAGTCAGCACCCAAATCATTCACAAAGGAAGATTCGTTCTTGACTTCGGATTCATTTACGCCCAGTTGCTCTGCGACGATTTTCTTTACACGTTGTTCGTTATTGGACATTGTTTTACTCCCGTTAAAATTAAAGTACAAAAAAGCCCGCGCATTCTACCAAACTCGCACGGATTTCCAAACTACCCGCCACTCAATGACTCATTGCAACACTACGACATGACCATGCCGCCATCCACATTGATGACTTGGCCGGTAACATAATCCGCATCGGCACTGCACAAGAAGGCCACCGCATCAGCGACATTCTCGGCGCTGCCGAATGTGCCAGCCGGGATGTTATTTACAAAATGCTGCTTTACCTCAGCCGGCAGCTTTTCGGTCATCTCTGTATTGATAAACCCGGGAGCAACCGCATTGACTTGAATATTGCGCGCCGCGAATTCCCTAGCCAGAGTCTTGGTGAGGCCAATCAGACCGGCCTTGGACGCGGCATAGTTGGCTTGACCCGCATTGCCCATCTGCCCGACCACCGATGCGATATTTACAATCTTGCCAGAACGTTGCTTAAACATCTGTTTATTAACGGCCTTGCACACATTAAATGCGCCGGTCAGATTGACAGAAAGCACCATTTCCCACTCTTCCGGTTTCATGCGCAAGAAAAGGTTGTCTTTGGTGATCCCGGCATTGTTAACCACCATATCGAGACTGCCGAACGTGGCAATCACTTGTTCGACGGCCTTTTCTACCGATTCCAGCTTGGTTACATTGGCTTCTAGGCTGATGGCTTTTACCCCAAGCGCCTCGATCTCTTTAACTGCATCTGGAGCCAAGCCCATATCAAGAACAGCGACATTCGCCCCGCAACGCGCCAATTTCAGAGCAATCGCTTTACCGATTCCGCGAGCGCCTCCCGTAACAAGTGCTGTTTTTCCTTTTAAACTCATCGTATTCTCCTTAACACTGCCAACGAAAATAATTTACACAAGCAGACTTAAAGCCGATTTCAACGCTTCGCCATCATTGATTGCCATCGCCTGCTGATTGGAATCGATGCGTTTATTCAAACCTGCCAGCACTTTGCCCGGCGCGCATTCCACATTGTGCGTGATACCCTGCTTGCCGAATTCCAGCACGGTTTCCACCCAACGCACTGGCGAATACAGTTGGCGCACCAGCGCATCCTTGATTTTGGCAGCCTCATTGTATGAGGCAACATCGGCATTGTGCAGCACCGGAATAAGCGGGGTTTGCACGGCAACACTATCCAAATAGGTACGTAATTGTTCCGCCGCGCCTTTCAGCAAACTGCAATGCGACGGCACGCTCATCGGCAGCATGATGGCGCGTTTTGCGCCTTTGGCTTTAGCCAATTCCATACCGCGTTCAACCGCGCCCCGATTCCCGGCAATAACCACTTGTCCGGCTGAATTGTAGTTCACCGCTTCCAGCACTTCGCCTTGGGCACCTTCGGCACAGACGGAGCGCACTGCGTCGTCGTCCAATCCAAGGATCGCGGCGATGCCACCCACACCTTCCGGCACAGCTTGTTGCATACATTGCGCTCGGTAGCGCACCAGCGGCAACGCATCGGCAAAGCTCAAAGCGCCTGCGGCAACCAAAGCGGTGTATTCGCCCAGACTGTGTCCGGCCATGAGGGCGGGTTTTGCGCCGTTTTGCGATTGCCAAGCGCGGTACACCGCCACACCTGCGGTAAGCATAATGGGCTGCGTGTTCACTGTGGAATTCAATTCGGCATCGCTGCCCTCCGCCACCAGCTGCCACAAATCCTGCTTCAGCACGTCCGATGCCTCGGTAAACGTGTCGCGTACAGCGGCAAAATCGGCATAACTATTCATCATGCCGCGCGACTGGGAGCCTTGTCCGGGAAATACAAAAGCGAATTTAGTCATAAAATAAATCAGTTATTAGTCGTTAGTATTTAGTTGGTGGTCTTTGGTTAGGTTTTAACTGGCGACTAACGTCTAACGACTACCAACCAAGTTTCTTACCATTTAATAAGAACCGCACCCCAAGTGAACCCCCCGCCTACGGCTTCGATCAGAATATTCTGCCCGGGTTGAATGCGCCCATCACGAACCGCAGTATCCAACGCAAGTGGAATCGAGGCGGCAGAGGTATTGCCATGAAGGGCGACCGTCAGCACAACATTATCCATTTTCAAGCCCAGCTTTTTGGCCGTCGCTTCAATGATGCGGATGTTGGCTTGATGCGGAACCAGCCAATTTATGTCCGCGCCAGTCATTTTTTCGTCTTCCAGCAATTCCTCAACGACATCGCTCAACACTTTGACTGCAAACTTAAATACCGCCTGACCGTCCATTGAAATCAAGGGATCTGCGGTTAGCATATTGCGATGCCGACCATCGGCATGCAATTTTGCAGCAACGATTCCCGGCGTGTCTGAAGCGCGTACCACGACTGCCCCCGCTCCGTCGCCGAATAATACGCAAGTAGTCCGATCATTCCAGTCAAGCATGCGGGACAAGGTTTCAGCACCTACGACAAGCACGGTCTTCGCCTGCCCGCCACGGATGTACAAATCCGCCGTATTCAGGGCATAGACAAAACCGCCGCACACGGCCTGAATATCAAAAGCAGGAGCGCCATTCTTGATTCCGAGCTTGTCCTGCAAGATGCACGCAGTTCCAGGGAATGACATATCTGACGAGGTGGTTGCCACGATGATGAGATCAATTTCATCGGCACTGATGCCCGCTGCTTCAATCGCCTTCAGGCTGGCTTGTAGCGCAAGATCGCTGGTTAATTCATTTTCCGCCGCAAAGTGACGTTCAACGATGCCGCTCCGCGAAAAAATCCAGTCGTGCGTGGTATCGACCATTTTTTCAAGATCGTAATTGGTCAGCACCTTGGCTGGCAGATAACTGCCCGTTCCGATGATTTTTGAATAGATCAAAGCGCTCCCCCCGTATTTGTTTGGCGTGCATGATGCCATTTTTCGACATGCTCGCTAATATGGCTCAACATCCCGCCGCGCGCTTCTTCGGCAGCGCGCTCTATAGCGCAAAGAAAAGCGAATGAGTCGGCAGAGCCGTGGCTTTTCACCACAATGCCTTTTAAGCCAAGGAAACTGGCCCCGTTGTAACGACGGTGATCCAGACGATGCTTGAATGCTTTCAGCACTGGCATGGATACCAGCGCGGCGAATTTGGTCAGCAGATTGCGGCTAAAACCTTCTTTAAGGAAACCGCCCATCATTTTGGCAACCCCTTCGGCGGTCTTCAGCGCAACGTTACCCACAAAACCGTCGCACACCACCACATCGGTGACTCCTTTGAAAATGTCGTCACCTTCGATGTTGCCGTAGAAATTCAGGTCGCTGTTTTGCAGCAATTCGGCAGCCTGCTTCACCACTTCATTGCCTTTAATATCTTCGCTACCAATATTTAGCAGCCCAACCGACGGATTTTCCTTATGCTCTAATGCGGAAACCAAAGTGCTTCCCATCAGTGCAAATTGCAGCAAATGCTCCGCCGTGCAATCGACGTTCGCCCCCAAATCCAGCATACAAACCTGCCCTTTATTGGTGGGCAGAAATGAGGCTATCGCCGGACGATCAATTCCGGGAAGAGTCTTGAGCACATATCTGGCGGTTGCCATCAGCGCACCAGTATTTCCGGCGCTTACGCAGGCGACAGCCTCGCCACTCTTGACGAGATTGATAGCGACGCGCATGGAGGAGTCTTTTTTTCCGCGCAAAGCGGATTGAGGTTGCTCATCCATGCCGACCACTTCGGTCGCCGCACGGACACGCAGGCGCGGGTGAACACCCTTAACCCCCAAGGCCAACAACTCCGCCTCGATCGCATCCGGCAATCCCACCAAAACAATGGTGTCGCCCGGATGTTTACGAAGATAGGAAATGGCTGAAGGGACGGTTACAGACACCCCATGGTCGCCCCCCATGGCATCAATGGCAATTGTTACATCCACTAGGCGATCCTCAATATCGAGAAAATGGTCGAGCACGAAGCACCCCCGAGAAGGGATGCTTGCCGAGATCGGGCAAAGAGCTTATTCGCTCTTGGTGTTGACTACCTTTTTGCCACGGTAGTAGCCGCTGGGGCTGATGTGGTGACGCAGATGAGGCTCACCGGTAGTTGGCTCAACGGCCAGCGCTGGTGCGGTCAAGAAATCGTGCGCGCGATGCATCCCACGCTTGGACGGGGATTTTTTATTCTGCTGAACTGCCATGTTAACTCCTCACAAAAACCAACTAATGCTTCTTTTTTAAATTCGCCAATACCGAAAATGCACTGGCGGGTTGCTGCAAACCCTCGATATCCGGACTACACGTCCCTTCGGGATGCTTGGGCGCAAAAGGGAGACCCAACAACAACTCATCTTCTACCAACGCCAGCACATCGATTTTTGACGATGCCTCGATGCATTCCACTTCATCATCATCCGCATCTATTTCATCCAACTGCTCGGCTGAAACCAATTGCAAACGCGCCGTCATATCAACCGGGTATTCAATTTCACCCAAACAACGATGACAGCGCAGATAACAAACGCCGCTTAACGCAACTTCCAGCATGTATCGATCATTTATCTGCAAACCGCGCACTATATAAGTCAACGATCCGTCAGATTTCGTCAGCAAATCACCCAGCCGGGATAACAACTTGATCGGGATTTCACCGACCAATTCCCTGCCGTTGCGGGCAAAGTCCATCCCGTCAATTAAAGGCTGTGCAAACATGAGGCGCGCATGATATATATTCCGCCCCCCTCTGTCAAAGACGCACAAAAGGAATATCTTGAATTCTCAGCCGATTGTACTGGCCTCAACCTCAACTTATAGGAGTCAGTTGCTTTCCACGCTGCAACTGGCGTTTCAAACTGCCTCGCCAAATGTGGATGAAACCCCTCTGCCCGGTGAAAGCCCGCAGCACACCGCGCAGCGACTGTCGCAGCTTAAAGCGCATGCAGTTGCTCAACAGCACCCCGACGCACTTATCATAGGTTCGGATCAGGTGGCGCTCCTGGAAGGTCAACAAATAGGCAAACCGCTCACGCACGACAATGCCGTGCGCCAACTTCGCGCCATGCGCGGAAAGACCATCTCTTTCTTCACCGCCGTAAGTTTGTTTAATGCCCGCACAAGCGACATGCAGACGGCGCTGGTAGAAACAAAGGTCAGCTTCCGCAATGTCAGTGACGACGAGATTGAACGCTATTTATTAAAAGAACAACCTTACCATTGTGCGGGGAGCGCCAAGTCTGAAGGGCTGGGAATTGCGCTAATTCAGCGTATTGAAGGAGACGACCCCAATGCATTAATCGGGCTTCCGCTTATCGAACTTGTTGACATGCTTAATAAACAAGGCGTTAGTATTTTATAGCTCCAATGGGCTGATATTTTTGTTGCGACTCAAAAACGTTTCTGGTATTAAAGCCCGCTTGAAAAATTCAGCACCCCTTGGAGAACAACACAATGCCAGTACAAGCGAATAAAACTGCCGCCAGCTACAAAGTGAAAAAAGGCGAGGCTTATATGAATCCCAAGCAGCTCGACCACTTCCGCAGCGTTCTGAATGAGATCAAGCTCGGCTTAAGCCAAGACATTGATCGCGCAGTACACACCATGCAAGACGAAGCCACTGTTTTTGCCGACCCGAACGACCGGGCCAGCCAGGAATCAGACATGAGTCTTGAATTGCGCAATCGCGACCGCGAACGCAAACTCATCAAGAACATCGACAAAATGCTTGGCCGCATCGAAGCTGGCGAATATGGTTACTGCGACAAATGCGGGGTTGAGATCGGGTTGAACCGCCTGGAAGCGCGCCCTACCGCCACACTCTGCATCGACTGCAAGACGCTGGACGAGATCAGAGAAAGACAGGTTGCGAAATAACTGAAAAAACCTGCATTCCGTTTCAGAATGCCCAATAAAAAATCCCTGTCTTTGCACAGGGATTTTTTATTGCCGCGAACATCGGCGCAAAACAACCGCGCCATTGCGCTTTTTATATGTATATATACTTTAAAAAACAATGGTGAAGCCGATAGGCTTCACCATTATGAATGGAGCGGGAAAAGAGACTCGAACTCTCGACCTATACCTTGGCAAGGTATCGCTCTACCAACTGAGCTATTCCCGCAAATGCAAAATAAAACGCGTAAAAACAACATACGATGGAGGCGCGACCCAGAGTCGAACTGGGCTAACCGGATTTGCAATCCGGGGCATAACCGCTTTGCTATCGCGCCATGTAGCAGAACTGCACCACTAAAAAGAAGGGAAAGCTAAAAGCTTTCCCTTAGGATTTGGAGCGGGAAAAGAGACTCGAACTCTCGACCTATACCTTGGCAAGGTATCGCTCTACCAACTGAGCTATTCCCGCGTAAAAACGAGGTTCGCATTATATGGATTAAGCGAAACGTGTCAAGAAAGTTGCGATAAATATTTCACATTAGTGTTTCATCATCACGCTCATTCATCACACGCTCATCTGTATAATGCGCCGCTCCTTTCTGTAAAGGAATTTTGTCTCGCTGCACATCTTGCCCGGGTGGTGAAATAGGTAGACACAACGGACTTAAAATCCGTCGCTCAGGTAAAACTGGCGTACCGGTTCGATTCCGGTTCCGGGCACCACCAACATTGGCAAACAAAAATATTACTATTTCTGCAGATATAGATATTTTTACCTATTGCCAAACCAAAGAATATCTAGAACAATCCGCGTCGGAGTTGATTCAACCCCAAACTAACAGGAGAACCGTATGAACCGTAAAGAACTGATTGACGCACTTTCCAGCAAAACAGGTAGCAGCAAGGCTGACGCAGACCGCAATATCGCAGCTCTGATCGAAATCATTACCGCCACTCTGAAAAAGGGTGACAACGTTGCCTTGGTTGGCTTCGGTACTTTCGAAGTTCGTAAACGCGCAGCCCGCACAGGCCGCAACCCTGCCACCGGCGCAGAGCTAAAGATCAAAGCTTCCAAAGCTCCGGCATTCAAGGCAGGCGCAACATTGAAAGCTGCTGTTAACGGCGGCAAGAAATAAAACTTATCCGCTAAAAAGCGCGGCGCTGAGGTAATACTTCGGAACTGAGCTTTTGATGGATATTTTTAGAGGGTTGGATAGAAACTATCCAACCCTCTTTTGTTTTTCGGGCGCAAACATCGCAGCGCCGCATAACCCGGAAACTAATCCGCCCGCGTGTTGCGCATATTCGCGGCAGTGACCTCAGCCAATCTTGCCGTATCGCTTTCCCGTATCTGTTCCCAGGAAAAGCGCCATTCCCAATTTCCCTGCGCCGTACCGGGCAGGTTCATGCGGTGCTCGCCGCTTAATCCAAACACATCTTGCAGCGGATAGATCACCGTATTCGAGGCAGAACCCGAGATCGCATCAATCATGATCCAGTTGATCTCGTGACCGTCACTGCTCAGGTAATGCTGAGCAAAGTTGCTTTCATGCTCTTTGGCCGAATGCCACCAGCCAATCGTGGTGTCATTGTCATGCGTTCCGGTATAGGCCACCGAATTGTCCACGTAGTGGTGCGGTAAAAACGGGTTGTGTTCGTCTTCGCCGAATGCGAATTGCAGCACGCGCATTCCGGGCAGGTTGAATTGGTCGCGCAGCGCGATCACATCCTGCGTAATCAGTCCCAAATCCTCGGCGATGATGGGTAGCTTGCCTAAAGCCTGCCGGAACGCCTCAAACAGCTTTGCGCCGGGTCCTGGCAGCCATTGCCCGTTGATCGCAGTCTGCTCTCCCGCCGGGATAGCCCAATAATCCACAAAGCCGCGAAAGTGGTCGATGCGCACCAGATCGAAGAAGCGCAAAGCATGTTGCAAACGGGCGATCCACCAGGCGTATCCCGATTGCTCATGCGCATCCCAGCGATACAGCGGATTGCCCCACAACTGGCCGGTGTCACTGAAATAGTCCGGCGGCACACCCGCCACCACAGTCGGTCGCCCGTTCGCATCCAGCTCGAACAAATCCTGATGCGCCCAGACATCGTCGCTGTGGTACGCCACAAAAATCGGCACATCGCCGATAAAGCGCACGCCCTTATCGCTCGCGTATTGTTTTAACGCGAACCACTGGCGCGCGAAACACCACTGGCAAAATTTCCAGAACGCAATCTCATCGGCATACCGCTTGGCAGCTTCAGCCAGCGCCCCGGGATCGCGCCTGACCAACTCCGCCGGCCATTCGCACCACTCCCGCCCTTGCTCGCCCTCATCAATCGCCTTAAACAGCGCGTAATCATCCAGCCAATGTTTTTCCTGCGCGCAAAATTTCTCATACCCGGCGCGATCTCCCTGCCCCGCAAAAAACCGCTGCGCGGCCAGCCGCAAACGTTGCATGCGAAATGGCTTCACCAACTCGTAATCGACACGCTCCGATGTAAATCCGGGATGCGGAACCAAATCGCTCGCATTGAGCCAGCCCTGCTTCGCCAACTCCTCCAGATCAATCAGCAGCATATTTCCGGCAAACGCAGAGCAACTCATGTAGGGAGAATTGCCCGGCCCCACCTCGCCCAGCGGCAGAATTTGCCAAAAACTCTGCCCCGCGCTGACCAGCCAATCAACGAAGCGGTAAGAGCTTGAACCGAAGTCGCCCGAGCCGAATTGGCCGGGCAAAGAAGTGGGGTGAAGCAGAATGCCGCTTGAACGTATGGATAACATAATCAGCACATTAAGGAGACTTTCGTATTGTGCCCGTGAACAAGCAAAAAATCATCAATACTGAGAGTGGGTGTTTTTAATAATCGCTGATTGTACTGAGGAAATGTGCAATCTCGGGGAAAGAAATGCGGTTGGTGCTTCCCTGTAGGAGCCAGCTTGCTGGCGAATGCCATTCGCGGCTAAAGCCTCTCCTACAGGAAATGAAGCTATACGGGTAAAAGTGGATTAGCCCTTCAACTTCATAAACGCCGCCGCCATCGCCCCTGTAGGCGCTACAGCGGGCGGGCGACTGGGTTTGCTGGGCGCAGCCCTGCCTGCGCTGCGATTGTCGCGCTGCGCCACGTCCGACCGGCTTCCCGCTTGCGGCGCGCTGTCCGTCAAGCGCATGGTCAGCGCGATGCGTTTGCGCTTCTCGTCCACCTCCAGCACTTTCACCTTCACCACCTGCCCCGCCTTCACCACGGTGTGCGGATCTTTGACGAACTTGTCGGCGAGCGCCGAGATATGCACCAGCCCATCCTGATGCACGCCAATATCAACGAACGCGCCGAACGCCGCCACGTTGGTGACCACGCCTTCGAGGATCATGTCAGGCCGCAAATCGGACAGCGCTTCCACGCCTTCCTTGAACGTCGCGGTGGTGAATTCCGGGCGCGGATCGCGGCCAGGTTTTTCCAATTCCTTGAGAATGTCGCTGATGGTGGGCACGCCGAATTTTTCGTTCGCATACTTTGCCGGACTGAGTGATTTCAGCAAGATGCTGTTGCCGATCACGCCTTTGATGTCCTGCTTGATGTCTTCAAGAATGCGCTTAACCAGCGGATACGATTCGGGGTGAACTGCCGAGGCATCGAGCGGATCATTGCCGCCCATGATGCGCAAAAAGCCTGCCGCCTGTTCAAACGTCTTGTCACCCAAGCGCGGTACTTCGCGCAGTTCGGCGCGGCTGGCAAACCTGCCTTTCAAATCGCGCTGATTAACGATAGCCTGCGCCACGCTGCTGCTCAAGCCGGAAACGCGCGCCAGCAAAGGCACCGACGCTGTGTTCACATCCACGCCCACGGCGTTGACGCAATCTTCCACCACCGCATCCAGCGAACGCGCCAACTGGAACTGGCTCACGTCGTGCTGGTATTGACCCACGCCGATCGACTTGGGGTCGATCTTTACCAGCTCGGCCAGCGGGTCTTGCAGACGGCGCGCGATGGACACCGCACCGCGCAAACTGACATCCAGCTCCGGCAATTCTTTGGAGGCGAATTCCGATGCGGAATACACCGACGCGCCCGCTTCCGAAACAACGATGCTGGTCATCTTTGTTACTACATCATCCCCTCCCCCTTGCAGGGGGAGGGTTAGGGAGGGGGTAGAAGTGTTACCCGACTCTACCCCCATCCTAGCCTTCCCCCTGAAAGGGGGAAGGGACTGGTTCATAGGGATCGCCGACGCGCCGTCGGTACTCCCACACAACTTAATCAAATCCTGCGCCAACTTATCCGTCTCTCGCGAAGCCGTGCCATTCCCAATCGCAATCAACGTCACGCGATGCTTCTTCGCCAACTGCACCAGCGTATGCAACGACCCATCCCAATCATTGCGCGGCTGGTGCGGATAAACAGTAGCGGTATCCACCACCTTGCCGGTCTCGTCCACCACTGCCACTTTCACGCCGGTGCGGATGCCGGGGTCCAGCCCCATGGTCACGCGCGGCCCGGCGGGTGCGGCCAGCAACAGCGCTTTCAAATTGCGCGCGAACACGTTGATGGCCTCGGTGTCGGCGCGTGCGCGCAGCGCGCCCATCAATTCGGATTCCAGATGCATGAAACACTTCACACGCCACGTCCAGCGCACCGTATCGTTCAGCCAGCGGTCGGCTGGCCTGTCCATATCCTTGATGCCGAAGCGGCTCGCGATGCGCATTTCGCACGGGTTGTGCGGCGCACTCCAGGTCGGCTTCTCTTCCTCGCTATCCAGACGCAATTGCACATCCAGCATCTCCTCGCGACGACCGCGCAACACCGCCAGCGCGCGGTGCGAAGGAATGGTGTTGATGGACTCGGAGTAATCGAAATAGTCGGCATACTTTTCTGCCGCGTCGTTCTTGCCTTCCAGCACCTTGGACTGCACCACGCCGTGCTCCTGCACATATTCGCGCAACGATTGCAGCAGATTCGCATCCTCGGCAAAGCGCTCCATCAAAATCTGCCGCGCACCATCCAGCGCCGCCTTCGCGTCTGCTACGCCGGGATTATTGTCGCCCGCCGCGCTGGTGAAAGGCTCGCGCAAATACTTCGCCGCTTCCTCTTCCGGGTTCAACTGCGGATTCGCCAGCAACGCATCCGCCAGTGGCTCCAGCCCCGCCTCCAGCGCGATCTGCGCCTTGGTGCGGCGCTTCGGCTTATACGGCAGATACAAATCTTCCAGATGCGTCTTGTCGGTGGCCAGCGACACCGCCTTCAACAACTCCGGTGTCATCTTGCCCTGCTCCGTGATCGACGCAATGATCGCCGCGCGCCGCTCTTCCAACTCGCGCAAATAGCGCAGCCGGTCTTCCAACATGCGCAACTGCGTATCGTCCAATCCCCCCGTCGCCTCTTTGCGATAGCGCGAGATAAACGGCACGGTTGCGCCCTCGTCCAGCAAGGCAATGGCAGCCGCGATTTGAGCAGGTTTGGCCGCGATCTCGGCGGCAAGTCGTTGTTCGATGGATGGAAGCATAGTTTGATTTGCCGGATTAAAAAGTCCTCTGCGGAGAGAGGACTTTGGGTTGATTTTGTGGGGGGGCGGATTATGCCAAGATGGGCGGGAGACTGGAAGGATAATTAGCGCCGAATACTATTGCGATGCTGATCCATTTTGTTCGCTACTTCTTGATTCGTTAGTTACTAAAACAGAGCCCCTTGATCATGCGCGTGGGAATTAATTAATTTAAGCTCCTCTTCTGAGGCCGCACCGATAAGAAAAGGGCTAAGGGGGTCATGCTGTCGCTTATTCTTTATTACAGTCTTTTCATTAAATGTCGCGTAGCAATATGCGCAACCATGTAAACATGTGTTGTACTGCCCAATGTCAATACTCTTTATACAGCCGCACTCTTCTCTCTGCCCAGAATCTTTCTGGGCATTCAAGGTCAATCCAAATTCTGATTTGATTAGGCCTTCATCAATGCATTTTCCATGCGCTATGTTTACGCTCTCCAAATCAATCTGTTCAGCGCAACTTTGAATTTCCATTCCGTGTTTAGCTGCAATGGATGACATGAACTCGGCTAAATTTAATAACTGCTCAACATCTAACGTTATGTCTTTGTACTGGAAGCCACTTAGTGTATTTAGGTTTCGCTCAGTTTTTTTATATATATCAGCAAAACTGATTACAACTCTTGTTGTCTTCCCTTCAAGCATAGCGGCAATTTTTGAAAAAAGCCTCTTGTGTTCCTCTATGTCAACTAAGGACGAAACTAAAATTGGGTCATAGCGCCATACAATTCTACCCGAGCCAATCATTTCACTTATTTTGCAAAACGTTTCGATTGCCCGTAAGGTCTTAGGGACTGCTTTCTCGATGCTTCGAGGATAGCCGGTAATCGTATATTGAAAGTAATACTTATAGTTCTGAGAGTCTAAATATGGAAGGTGGTCGGTAAGATTCTCGGCATTTCTAGTCCAGAACACTATTGCCTCCACATCTTTTTGCAAAAGAGATACTCTTCTAATTTGATGAGCGTTGAATGGGTTTCGAATTAGTACAAAACCATCCCTCACTCTATTCATAAACCATTCAGAATAGAACGCTGGAATGTCAGTTCGACGACTGGCGCTTATGATCATTTTGTTACAACACCTAATCTCGCCGATTTCATTTTAAGTTTGGCTTTAGCTCTGTCTAATATTGACTGCGGATAATTCAATCCGAGATGCTGTTGTGTGTCGGAAAAATAACGAGATATATTGTCAAACTGATCTGCAAAATGCTTCATTCTGCGAACGACCGCAGCCTCATTCCTGTCATTTAATATTAAGACCGCATTGGCATTTAGAGTTGTCTTCAGTCGCGCAGCTAGATCAATAGCTTGGTTGTCATCTAGTTCTGAAAGAATGTAAGATAAAAAGACTAGGTCGTACTTGCCTATGTAATCGTTACAAGTAGACACATCCCCTTCGATCTTTTTGAAATTAAACTGTACTCCATTAGTTGGATAGAGCTTTCTTACGCTCATATACTGATCCTTCCATTCAGAAACCCGATCCAATCGAGTGACAACAATTTCTGAAACCTGCTGACCAAAATACTTATTGTGAAGGATAAATTTCTTTAAAGCTGCGATTTCAGAACCCGGTCCGCCACCGAGTGCTAGAACGTTGATTGACCCATCACGCCTACTGACTTTCGTTGCATCAACGCCTTGCAGTATTGAGTAGTTCTCCTGCATGTGTACTGGAAGAAAGCGAAGAACATAGACCAACCTTGTTTGCTCACAAGAGTAATCAACTGCCCGCCCCGAGAAATATTGATTGTGAAGACAGTCTGGACAGTCTTGTGCGGAATTCTTTGCTGGATGAATGCATTTTGTTGCTTTATCGTAATTAACTTTTGCATCAATAGTACTAAGAAGCTCATCAAGTTCCATTTGAAATTCCAGTTTCTGTTAGTAAAAATCGGGGGCTCGGTTTTCCCATTCCTCACCCAAAAAATATGGAAACCGAAATTATTGGGGTCGGGTTAGCAATACTTTTCTATCCACCGCCCCATCCCGCTTTCCGCCCCCACAATCTAACAGCAAACCCCGCAACTTTCCACGCTCAAGAATATATAGGCCTGCCGCTTTGCCCGCTGCGGCGCGGTTGTAGATTGTTGCGGATTTCAACATGCCACCTGCCCCGCGAGGCAGTAAATACGGGCATCTTCATGCAGTGGTGTGTGTAGATCGCCTATTGACGCGGCTTGCCGGGCAGTTGCTTCAGCATGCGGTCGAAGTCCGATTCAAAGTGTTGGTCGTCCAGTACGCGGAATTTGTCGAACTCCTGCTCGGCGTGTGACTTGGCAAGTTCTGCCGATACTTTGCCCGCGCCTTGCAAAATCTCGCGGTCATTCAGTGTCAGGAAGCCTTCCAGTTTGTTGATCCAGTCCTGCATGGTCATGGCGATGCGCCGCGTCGCTTGGCCTTCGGCAAAGATCAGATATTGTTCGGCCAGATTGTTGAGGGCGCGCAACTCGTCCTCGTTCAGGTAATTCTTGGCGATGCTCACGTCTGCTTTGCGGATGCGCGCTCCGTCCCATGTGGTCAACCCCATGTTGGGTTGGCTGCTGTCGGCGCGGGTGGCGATGAGTTCGGCGGCAGTTTGTCCGTGGATGGCGAAATGCACTTTGTTTTGCACGGTGGCAAAGAAGGTTTGGGTGAGCGCGTGGCTGGCATCGTAGTCCACGCTGGTGGAATAGATGTCGGTGATCTTTTGGTAAAAGCGCCGTTCGCTGGTACGGATGTCTTGCAGGCGGCGCGTGAGTTCATCGAAGTAATCTCGACCTTTGCCGGGATTTTTCAAACGCGCGTCGTCCAGCACAAAACCTTTGACGATGTATTCTTTCAGCTTGTCGTTAGCCCACTGGCGGAAGCGCACACCGACCGGGCTGCGCACCCGGAAGCCCAGCGCCAGCACCATGTCCAGATTGTAGTGTTCAACCTCGCGGGTCACATCGCGCCCGCCTTCGGTTTGAACTGTTCGGAATAACCGAACAGTTGCAGCAGGGGTTAGTTCTCCATCCTCAAAAATGTGCTTGATGTGCTCGCTGATCGTCCCCTTGGCCTTGCCAAACAATTCGGTCAATTGCTTCTGGTTAAGCCAAAGGGTTTCCGCTTCCAGCATCACGTCAATGCGGGTAGCGCCGTCTTCGCTTTGGTAGATCAGAAATTGCTGCGGTTCGGTCATCGGAGTGTCTCGGGATTAGAAGCAGTCATCAGTGTCGGGCGAATGGGGTCGCTTTCGCCCGCGCAATCTAACAGCAAAGCCAGCAACTTTCCACGCTCAATAATATATAGACCTGTCGCTTTGCGCGCTGCGGTGCTGTTGTGATTTGTGGTCTCTTTCTCTATGCCACCTGCCCCGCAAGGCAGGGAATCCGGGCATCTTCACGCAGTGCATCACGTAGATCGCCTATTGGCGCGGCTTGCGGGGCAGTTGGGTATGCGGAATCAATGGGGTGAAAAAATAAACTGGTTTTAGCGTGGCACAAACAGCGCGGGGCTTACGCCGAAAAATTTGCCCAGCTTGCCCGCCAGTGCCGAGTTGATTTTTCTTTTTCCCGCCAGAATCGCGGACAGGTTGCTCTGCGACACGATGGCGGATAAATCGTCCTGTTTCAAGCCGCGAGCTTCCATCAAAAAACGCAGTGCGTCTTGGGTGCGGCGGGTTCGATGGCGTGATGTTCTTGCTCGTATTTGGCAACCATGTCGCCCACCAAATCCAGCAAGCCGGACAGCGGATGGTCTTCGTCATCGCCCGCAGCATCCAGCAAAGAATTCATCAGCGCCGTCATGCGCTCGTAGCGCTTCTCATCCTGGATGGGGCGCAGTTGCGCCATCGTGTCGAACGCCTGCCACGAAGATTGAAGGGCATTCATATCAATGTGTGTGGGTGCTGTGCGCATGATTAACCTTTGCCTTTCCGATAAAGCGTGCGCCCATTTGTTTTGGCTTCAATTCCCCCACCCTCTCCCCAATCCCCTCTCCCGCCAGCGGGCGAGGGGCTTTCCTCGACTAAACTTAATTCGTGCCAAATCAATAATACCCCCTGCCCCGCAAGGCAGGAAATACGGGCATCTTCACGCGGTGCAACACGTAGATCGCCTATTGGTGGGCGTAAGCATGGTTGTTGCAAACTTGTCGGCTTTATAACTGCGCCGCCCTTTTGCGGGGGGCGAATAGATTTGCCATGCCGCTTCTACAGCACGAACTTCATGTCCAACCTTTAAATTGGTGCGCATCGCATCGAAGATAGCCGCGAGGTTGACCATGTTTGGGTTGCCTTTGCCCATTCAATATCTTTCTGCTGCTTACGCTAGGTTATAGTAATTCCCAATATTTGCACTCTGACCAACTCATCGTTGACGCGATTTGAGAGAATGTGTGTCTGCACGAGCACGCAGAGGAAAAGAGATGAACAAACCCCACCAACCAAGATTTTTAGGGGGTTCATTGTGGCCATGATTAGCAGTGCAAATCCGCGTACATCCGTAACTAACAAAGGTTGTTAGAATGAACCAACGAGCCATCGCTCTGATAGATTGCAACAATTTCTACGTTTCCTGCGAGCGTGTGTTCCAGCCCAAACTGGAAGGCCGCCCCGTGGTGGTGCTGTCCAACAACGACGGCTGCGTGGTGTCGCGTTCGCAGGAGGTGAAAGACCTGGGGCTGAAAATGGCCGTGCCTTGGTATCAGATGAAAGACCTGGCCAAGCGCCACGGCATCGTCGCCTTCTCTTCCAATTACAGCTTGTATGCCGACCTCTCCAACCGCGTGATGTCGCTACTGGCGCAGTTCAGCCCGGAACTGGAGGTGTACTCGATTGACGAATCCTTCCTCAACCTGACTGGCATCCACACCGACCACACGCAATACGCGCAGCAGATACGCGAGACTATCCGCCGCTGCGTCGGCATTCCGGTGTGCGTGGGTATCGCGCCCAGCAAAACTTTAGCCAAGCTCGCCAACCATGTCGCCAAGAAAAATGTCCGCTTCGGCAGCGTGTGCGACTTCAATGCGCTCGCTGAAAAGGAACTGGACGATCTATTCGCCACCATCGCGGTGGGTGAAGTGTGGGGCGTGGGCAAGCGCAGCGTGGACAAGTTGAACGAGATGGGCATCCACTCCGTGCTCGATCTGAAACGCACGCCCGCCAAACGCCTGCGCGAAAAGTTCAGCGTGGTGCAGGAGCGCATCGTGGAAGAGCTGAACGGCGTGGCTTGTCTGGAACTGGATGATATGGTGCCCGACAAGCAGCAAATCATCTGCTCGCGCTCGTTCGGCACCTTGACTTCGCTGCTGCCCGATTTGGAACAAGCGGTGGTCGCCTACGTTAGCCGCGCGGCAGAAAAATTGCGCCAGCAACATTCGTTGGCCAGCGGCATTCAGGTGTATATCCGCACCAACCCGCACAAAGAGCGCGACCCGCAATACCAGCAAGCCAGACTAATGCCTTTGCTCGAACCAACCGACGACACGCGACTGCTATGCCATGCGGCGCTGCACGGGCTGCGCCAGATTTACCGCGCGGGCTTTGCCTATCAAAAAGCCGGCGTGATGCTGACCGAAATCATCCCCCGCTCTGCCAAGCCGCGCACCTTGTTCGATGATGTGGCGGCGCAGCAAAAATCACACGCGCTAATGCAAACGCTGGATCGCATCAACCGCCGCATGGGCAGCGGCACGCTCAAATTATTGGGCGAAGGCACGGATAAACCTTGGGCGATGCGCCGGGAGAATGTGTCGAAACGATATACGACGGAATGGGACGAACTGGCTGTGTGTCCTGCTTGCGTTTGAAACCAAATCCTAACAAACAGTTGCCCGCAGATTACACAGGTTCGCGCAGAGTTAACGACCCTCGCCTAAAGGCGAGGGCTTAAGATTACGGCTCAAGCCGGTACTTGTGCCGACCTTCGGTCGGCTTAAGTCAAAGTCAAAACCAGCTGTAATGCTCATAGAGCAGTTGCGAATAACAAAAACCAAAACTGCCGCTTAAAGGCGTGGGATTTACCCATCCCAAAAGGCGACTTTAAACAACGTGTAACTTTGAATTTTCTGTCCCTTTCCAAATGTCATGGTGCAATCAACACCGACCAAGGCTGTCAGGCTGCAATTTTGCTCCTTCCCCTTCCGGGGGAAGGTTGGGATGGGGGCGGGGTTGATTTATGCGCAACCGCAGCTCTACACCCCATCCCCACCCTAACCCTCCCCTTGAAGGGGAGGGAATGAAGTATGTATCACCCAACATTGGGCGGCCTTATCACACGGTCAAACCTTATTGAGTCCCCCGGCAGAGCCGGGGAATTACCTCATTGATTTTGCCTTGCCTCATCAAGACTTTTGCCCCGGTGTATTGAGTTGGCATTGAATATTGATTTCGCTCATGGCATCGAGGATTTTTTTAAGTTCCGCCATGAAGGTGTTGAAATCTGTTTGCTGGTTTATCAATGCTTCAAGCGTTGCGGCAATCGAATCAAAAGTGTCTTGGAGTTTGCTCGTGAGTTGTGTGAGCACGTCCAAGCCGGGGATGGCTGGAAGGGTGAAACTATCCAACCCCAGATTTCTCAACAAGGGTTTCAGGACTTCATTCATGCCAGCTTCGAGCAAATCCACGATGGGTTTTATCATGCCGGTCGCACCGTCGAGAATCTGTTGGATGGTGAAGGAGTAATACACGGTGACCCAGCCGCAAGGATACGGAATCTTATGGCCGAAAACTTTTTTGTAACAAGTCTTCGGGTAACCGCCGTAAGGTACGCGGATGGTTTGTTTGAACGCATCGGCCACGGCTTGAAGTGCGTCGATCAACGGTTTCAGAATATTGATTACCGAGTTAATCCGAAGGTTTAGATCAAGCAGATTTTCCGCCCAGGTTTTAATCTGATCCGCAAGTTGTTTCGCCTTGTCCAGGGTGGTCAAAATAGCGACCTGCACGCCGTCAAATTTTAGAACTGCGGGGTCGATGCTGCTTGAAGCAGCATCCATTTGTTGGTCGAGTTTGGTTTTGATGTCGGAATCGGGAAGCGAATTGATACATTGTTCGGCACTGCCCAAGGTGTTGATGAACTGGGCTTCCGCCAGCATCACAACCAGCAGCGTCTTGTCGAGTATCGCCACCTTTGGTTCCAATTGCTCGATTTTGATCCGAATCGGCGCAACAATTTTTTCCACAGCATCCGAATCTTTTACCGCCTGTTGGATAGGCGTGTGATATGCGTCCACAACCTTTTTCAAGTCTGAAGCGCTTTGACTGATGGAGGGAATGGCCGCTACGGCGGCCAGCAATTGCGATGCCGTGGTCAGCGAATCATCCAATAAATGCAAGGAGTCATTCACCGTTTTAGAAACGGCCAGATCGTCATGAATGGTATTTAGTTCGGTGTCCAGCGCTTTGACATCGGATTCGATTTGAGTGGTGTTGCCCTCGGCGGTAGAAATGTGGTGCAGCAGTTGGTCGGTCTGTTCCATTTTGATCTCCTAATCTAAATGAATTACCCCGGAAAAAACTTCCCGGGCCGCCCTCCTTGATGCTCGAATATCTGGAGACAATTATTTTTTGTCTCTCTGTTTCTCCCGCTTTCACCCGTGGTATTTAACAGCAAAGCCCGTGACTTTCCAAGGTTAATAACGCGCTGTGTCGCAGGGGAGATCAGATTTCGTGCGAATGAATTCGCACCTACAAGCCCCTCTACTGTTTGCTACACCCCCGCGCTGAAATAGTGCAGCAGTCGCTGCGACAGCCAACTGATTTGTCCCGGTAATCGACCCGTAACGAAGCCGACATGGCCGCCTTCATCGGGTAGTTCCAGCGTGACGGCGCGCGCCACTTCGGATGCGTGCGGCAATACGGAAGGCAACAGGAACGGGTCGTTGCGCGAATTCAGGAGCAATGTCGGCAGGCTGATTGAACCCAGCAGCGGTTTGGATGAAGCTCGCCGCCAGTAATCTTCCACGCCAAGAAAACCGTGCAGCGGCGCGGTGAACACATCGTCGAATTCATATAGCGAACGTGCCGCGAGCATTCTTTGCTCGTCAATACAGCCGGGAAAGCGCGCCAGTTTTAACGTCGCGTTGCGCTTCATGGTGCGCAGAAAGCGTTGCGAATATATGCGGTTGAAACCGCGCCCGAGCTGATGGCCGCTGGCGGTGAGGTCGAGTGGCGCACACACGGCAGCAGCGGCGGTGATGACCGCTGCCGCTGCGCTGCCCTGTTCTCCCAACCATTTCAGCAGCGCGTTGCCGCCCAGCGATACACCGGCGGCAAAGATAAAGCGCTGCGAAAAACGCACACGCAAGCGGCGCAATATCCAGTCGATTTCTTCGGTGTCGCCGGAATGATAAGCGCGCGGCAAACGATTGGGCTCACCGGAACAACCGCGAAAATGCACGACAACGCCGCACCACATTTGCTGCTTTACGCTGTGCATCAAGGAAATCGCGTAATGGCTGGATGAGCTTCCTTCGAGGCCGTGAAAAAGCACGACGAGCGGCGCATCAGCTGCGCCGTCAACCCAGTCGAGATCAATGAAATCCCCGTCCGGTGTATCCCAGCGTTCGCGCCGATATGCCGGAACGTTGCCTTTAATCAGCAGCGGATAAATGGTCTGCGCGTGACCGCCGGGCAACCAGCGCGGGGCTTGGTACGAAATCATGGAGGAAGGCATCGGCAACTTGTTCACGCGACCACCATGTCATAGGCGAGCTTGAAAATCAGCAATACGAGCAGACACAGAAACAGGACGCGCACGAATCCGGCTCCGCGTTTCAGCGCGACCCAGGTGCCGGTGAAGGAGCCGAGCATGTTGAACAGAATCATGGGAATGGCGACGGTGTAGAGCACGTTGCCGCTGGGGATGAAGAACAGCAGCGCGGCGAGGTTGGTGGCGATGTTGACGAATTTGGCCGCAGCCGAGGCTTGCAGGAAGTCGAAGGCGAAGTAACGCACGAACAGAAAAATCAAGAAGCTGCCGGTGCCCGGCCCGAACAGGCCGTCGTAAAAACCGATGCCGCCGCCGATCAGCACGGACAGTATCAGTTCTCTTGTGCCGAAATGTTGGGCGCGGCGCATGGTGCCGAAATCTTTTTTGTGAAAAATGTAAAACGCCATGGTGACGACCAGCACCAGCACCACCGGGCGCAGCCAGCTTTGCGGCACCAGCGACACGGCGGCAGCACCCATGAAGGACATGGCAAAAGCGCTGGCCGCTGCGGGCAGCACCACCCGCCAGGGAAGCTGCACGCGTCCGATGTAGGTGCGCGCCGCGACGGCAGTGCCGCAGACCGAGGCCAGCTTGTTGGTACCGAACAAAGTGGCGGCAGGCGCGTTGGGAAACGCGTTAATCAGCGCGGGAATCTGGATCAGCCCGCCCCCGCCGACCACGGCATCGACCATGCCCGCGCAGAAGGCAAATGCGAACAGGAGGGAAAGGTCGAGCATGGCGGGTTCGGAGTGTTATTGCGGCTGACTGTCGATTTTGCAATGCCCTCTGCCCCGCAAGGCAGGAAATACGGGCATCTTCACGCGATGATGTGTGTAGATCGCCTATTGGCGGGCATCTCGGGGCAGTGGCCGGTTCAAATTACACTTTTTCTTCGAAATCGTGTTTGTCGGAAATGAAGGCGACGGTGATGCAGCCGGGGCCGGTATGCACGCCGCCGGAAATACTCATCGGCGCGATATGCAGTGCAATGTCGGCCTTTGCGGCCGCCGCTTTCAAGCGCGAAAATCCGGGCAGACGCTGCACCTCCGCCGGATCGCCGCCGTAGCCCATGCATATCGCCGGAGCCAGCAAGCCCGCCTCCACTGCGCGCACGGCATTGGCGAACATGGTTTCAACGGCCGCATCGAAGTGGCGCATCTTGGCTACCGGGCTGGTATTGTCCAAGTGTCCGAGCAGAATGGGTTTGATGTCGAGCATCGAGCCGAGCATGAAGCCAGTCCAGGTGATGCTCCTGTCGCCGCGCTGGGAAGCGCGCTTGTAAATGTGTTGCAGGTCGGGCGGTACCAGATAGCAGTAGGTGTGGTCCACCAGCTCGCTGATACGCGAGTCGATTACTGATGCTGTTGCGCCCGCTTTGATCATGCGCACCACTTCCGCTGCGAGCACGGCTGTTCCGGCGAAAACGTTCCGGCTGTTGACGACGGCCAGCGTAAAGTGTCCGGTGATTCCCGCTTCGCGTCGGATCGGTTTGTATTTGATGAGAATGGCGCGCGAGGCTTTCAGCGCGTGATCGTAAATGTCGCTGCGCGCGTGCGTCGCCATAATGCAGAACACGTGGTCGTACTTGCACACCAGCTTTTCGAGAAACAGCTTTTCGATCTCGCTGCTGGTGAACGGGCTCGATTCGACCTCGATCTCTTTCTTCTGCTTCATCCGGGCCCTCGTATCCGCATGGAATTGGATCGTTTGCTCATCGTTCCGAAGATCTTCGAACGAGCGGTCGCCCATATTGATCATGGTCGGCATCAGTTCTACATCGTCGTTCTCGAAAAAGCTGCGCGGCAAATCACAACTTGAGTCAACCACCAGTCCTATTTTCATGCGCCACTCCCCTTTTTTATCGGCCCTGTGTGCCGTTGAATAATAAAGCACCCCGCAGCAAG
>JAGVNQ010000140.1 GCA_020053195.1 Sideroxydans sp. | reverse complement strand
AAGGTGGCGGGTGCGGCGGAGTTTGCGCAGATACGGCCTGACGGTTTGCCGCTGCCTGCGGCTTGGGTGGTGCGCGGCGCGGACAAGGCGCAGGCGGCGGGTGAGCTGGAGGATGTGGCCACACCTTCGTTTGATGTGGTGATCGCGATACAAAACGCGCGGGTGCATCAAGCGGGCAATACCGATGACTTGATGCTGAAGTATCGCGCGGAGGTTTATAGGCGTTTGCGCGGTTGGCAGATTACGCCGGACGCGAAGCCGATGAAGTGGCGCGGCGGCAGGGTGATCGAATACACGGATGGCGATTTGTACTGGGCGGACAGCTATAGCTTCGAGGCGCTGGTCACGAACTATTTGCCAGACCCCGGTATTTTTGAAAGTTTAACCAAGACAGGAGGCAGTGCGTTATGACAATCCAGACAGGTATTTCGGCGGTTTACCGTTACCCCGGCGCGTACATCCAGATCAACGGCTCGCAGGCCGGGCTGGGCGGGGATATTCCCGGGGTGTTGCTGGTGGGGCAGAAGCTGGCGGCGGGCACTGCGCCTGCGGGCGAGGTGGTGCGCGTTACCGGCGTGCAGGATGCGATTGCCAAGGCGGGTGCGGGTTCGATGCTGGCGCAGATGGCGAAGCGCTATCGCGACATCGATCCGGCATTCGATCTTTATATGCTGCCCTACGATGACGTGGGAGAGGCTGGTTCTAATGGGTCGATTCAGTTTGGCAATACAGGCATTGCTGCCAATGGCACGCTGGCGTTGTATATCGCAAGTCGCCGAATCAATGTGCCGATCATTGCCGCTGGCGCTACCGGCGACAGCATCGCACTCGCAGCACAGCAGGCCATCGCGGATGCGGGCGATGATATTCCGGTAACTGCCGGGGTGGTGGGCGGAGCGTCCGGCATCTTGACGCTGACAGCGAAGCATCTGGGGACGTGCGGAGACAACATCGATATCCGGCTGGGGCTGTATGGCGAGGAAACCCCTGCCGGTTTGACTGTCGCAATTACCGCCATGTCCGGCGGCAGCGGCGACCCAGCGCCTGGCGACTTGACGGCCATGCTGGGCAATCGCTGGTATCGCTATATCGCGCTTGGCATCAACGATGCGGTGACACTGGCCGCGTGGCACGCGGAAAGCCAGCGCCGTTATTTGCCGCCGATTCAGGCGGGCTTCCGCGCCTTTGCTGCGTTCCGTGGTGATTACGATGCGGCTGCCGCGTTCGGCGAAGCGACGAACTACGAGCACATCAGCACACTGAGTCTGGAGATCAATCCGATCCCAACGTGGGAGTCGGCGGCGATGGTTTGCGCGGCGGCTGCACCACGACTCTACGCCAACCCGACGCAGTCGCTGGAAGGTGTGCCGCTGCCGGGCATGATCGGGGTGTCGTACCACGATTTCACCAACGCCAACAGCTTGCTCTACAAGGGCATGTCGATCATGCAGGTGGCGCGCGATGGCTCTTGCAGCATCAAGCGGCTGGTGTCGATGTACCAGTTCCGCCCGGATGGCTCGGCGGACGATGCGTTTCTGGACATCAACACTGCCGAGGTGATGGAGCGCATCCGTTACGAGCAGCGCATGGGGGCGATCAAGCGTTTCACGGGCACGTCGGCGGCGAAGAGCAACGAGGGCTTTAAGCCGGGGCTGCGCATCACGACGGTGGACGATGTGCGCGCGTATTTGCTGAGTTTGTACCAGCACACGCTGATGGCGGAATACGGCTGGGTGCAGGAATACGACTACTACAAGGCGAATTTGCTGGTGGAGCAGGATCCGCAAAACCCGAGCCGCTTCAACTTTGCCGACGATCCGGTGTTGCTGTCGCCGTATTACATTTTGGCGGGGATTAGCCAGTTCCGTAAGGCGGTTTAACTTCTACTCCCTCTCCCGCTTGCGGGAGAGGGCTGGGGAGAGGGTATTAAACTCTATTTGAAAGGGATGCAAACATGCAATTACTCAACATTCAATCGGTGGCTGTGCCTTCCATCGGCAAGTTGCCGCTGGCGGCAAATCCGGGCACGTTTACGCCCAGTGGCGAGAAGCGCGAACATAAGCCAGGTCGCTTGGCCGCTGACGGTGGCTGGACGGAATCGAGTACCCCGGCGAAGTTGGAACTCAGCCTCAACATGCTGGGCGGGATTGACTTGGCAAAGATGAACGCGATCAAAGACGAAGATGTGACGGTGCGCTTGAGCGACGGCCATGTGCATTTGATGAGCCGCGCCTTTCGTTCGGCCGAGCCTGTGGGGGTGGCCGATGGCGAGAACAAGCTGACCCTCATGTCTAACACTTCTGAGCAGATCAGTTAATCATGCGCAAGTTTTGGGAACGAGGTAGTGGGGAGCCGCGCATCACGGCGCAGGGTGTTGTGCTGACATCCAATACAGGTCAAGCGGGAGATTTTCACGTGCTCAGCACGTCGCCGCTGGCTGCGAATGCGACTTTTATTTCGTCCGCATTTGTGATCGATCAGGATATGGCTCTCCTGATTTTTCAGGTCGTAACGGAGGCGGCTGGGACGCTCTATTCGGAGTATTCGATGGATGCTGGTGTGACTTGGAAGCCGATGGGAAAAGTTATTTTGGCAGCATTATCTTATTCAACTGCCATAGGAGTCTTGCTAATCGCACCACACGTTCGCGTCCGTTATGTCAACGGCGCGGTGGCTCAAACCGATTTTTATTTTGCGGCTAAATACTAGGAGGCGGAATGTTAATACCAGAAAACTTTAATCCGCTGCTGGCACACATCATCGACGAGGCAGGTAACACGTTTCAGGTCGTCAATGCAAAAGGTGACGACTGGGACGAAGCGGCTACGGTGGCGCAGCAGGCGGCGTTTTATAACCAACAACAGGGGCAACCGACATGAAACTGACACTTAAACATCCGCTGGAATTTGGCAAGATCAAGGTGGAGGAGCTGACGTTCCGCGAGTACACCACAGCAGCCGATTACCTGAGCTTTGACCGGCGCGGCGGTGTGGCGCAACGTATCGCGTTGATCGCCAGTATGAGCGGGACAGATGAAAAGTTGATTGAGCAACTGCGCGGCTCGGACTACCGGCGTGCGGAGCAATTCTGCGAAAACATCATGGCGGATGATGAGGCCGAGGCCGTTCTGGATAAGAATATTTTCCCGGATAAGACACCCGAGCAGGTGGAGGCAGAAAAAAAGTAATCCGCATCACGTTCGCGGCGGCGCTTGTGATGCATGTTCTGAATCAACCCGAGGCTGTTGTGATGACGTGGCCACTGCCGAAGTTGTTTATGTGGGCGCAGATGGCGGCGGCGTTGTCGGGGCGGAAGTTTGAGTAGTTGAGTGCCGTTCTACCCTTCGATAGGCTCAGGGCGAACGGAACAGATAAGGTGGGTAGGTACAGCGGGAAACGTTTCCCGCGCTGTTTTAGGGTAACGACATTGATAAGCTCCAGTGAAATCCACTGGAGCTTTTTCAATGTCTGAGCCAGCCGTAAGAGCAGAGTTAGAGATCACGTTCAAAGACGGTGCGACCGCCGGGTTAAAGGCGACTACTGCTGAGGCGGAGAAGGCTGCAAAGAAGGTGGCAGAAGCTGCTGCGGCGGCGGCGAAGAAAGCGGCAGGCGAAACAGAATCCTCTACATCCCGCCAGCGTTCCAGTTACGAGAAATTATCCCGCGCGCGCGAGGTTTTGGGCGTGCGTTCCGAACGCGTTATCCAGCGCGAAATCCAACTGACTGAGGCTGCGTATAAGCGGCTGGAAGCATCCGGCCAGGTGACCGGAGATACGCTTGCGCGCGCGGCTGACAAGGCACGGGAGAGAGTTACCCGGCTGACCAATGAGATGGGAAAGCTGACGCAGGAGCAGCAAAAAGCGGCGACGGAAGCGGCACGTTTCGAGAAGGTGCAGTCACGTATCCGTACTGGCATGACGGTTGCAGCCGGTAGCGCTGCGGCGGGGTATTACTTGTCCGGGCAGGCCAAGGCGGCAATGAGTTTTGATGAGCGGCTGGCGAATATGGCGAACACGGCGTATGCCGAGCGCGATGCGTCGGGTCGCCGGGTGGGCATGGGGACGCTGGAAACGGCCATCAATAAATCCACACAGCCGGGCATTGGCGGCGGGACGCGAGAGCAGGCTGCGGAGGCGCTTGATGCGATGATCGCCAAGGGGACGCTGGGGTATCAGCGTTCACTGGATTTTCTGCCGACGGTGATGCGCACGGCCAGTGGGGCGAACGCCGATCCGGCGCAGATCGCTAACCTCGCCAGTGTGTTGGTCGGGCAGAAGGTGGTGACCGATGACCGCGAGCTGAAGACGGCGCTGAATATGATTACCGCGTCCGGTCAGGCGGGCGGGTTCGAGATCAAGGATATGGCGCGCTGGTTGTCGCAGCAGATGCCGGATGCCAGCCGCGCGGGCATGAAGGGGTTGGATGGGCTGCAAAAGGTGCTGACCATGAACCAAGCCGCCGTGCTGACGGCGGGCACGACGGACGAGGCCGGTAACAACGTTAAAAACCTGCTGGCGAAGTTGGCATCCAAAGACACGGCCACGGACTTTGCCAAGGCCGGGCGCGGCGATTTGACCAGCTACATGATGAACCAGCGGCTCAAGGGTGTGGACGCTGTGAGCGCGTGGCAGAACATTATCGACAGCGAGGCCGAGCGCGATCCACGCCTGAAGGCGGCTATCGCCAAGCTGAACCAATCGAAAGACAAAGGGGAACAGGCGCAGATTCTGGAGTCCATCAAGTCGCTTTCCGAGGGCGGGGTGATCGGAAAATATTTCCAGGATATGCAGGCGGTGGGCGCGCTGATGGGGTTGCGCAACAAGGATGTGGTGGGCAGGGTCGATTCTACTATCTCGCGCAACCGCACCGAGCTTGGTGTGAACGATGTGAACTATGAGGTGATGAGCGGCACGTCTTCTTTTCAGGTGCGGGCGGCTCAGCAGGCCAAGGATGCGGCACAGAAGAGCGCGATGGACGGGTTGACTCCGGCTATTGGCGCGGTGTCGAAGGTGTTTACCGATATGGCGATCAAATATCCGCTGCTGACCGGCGCGGGGACGTTGGCGACGGGGGCGTTGGTGGCGGTGGCGGGCGCTGCCGGGTTGGCTTCAGTGGCGATGGGGGGCGGAAAAACGGGTGCGATTGCCAATGCGGCGGCGAAGTATGGACCGAAGGC
>JAGVNQ010000111.1 GCA_020053195.1 Sideroxydans sp. | reverse complement strand
CGTGTTGTGGCCGTTGTTTAACGCTGGGGTGGGCATCGTCATCGCCAACCGCAATGTCGAGAAAGCGCAACTGCTGGCCGACGAATTCAAAGGTTCGGGTACGGTGTATGCGCGGCGCTACGACGAGCTGACGGGCAAGCAATTTGATCTGGTCATCAACGCGACTTCCAGCGGGTTGAAGAATGAGTTGCCGCCGCTGCCGAACGGCATTTTCAAACCCGGGGCGCTGGCCTACGACATGATGTACGGACGCGAAACGCCGTTCCTGCGCTACGCCAAAGAACAAGGCGCGACGGTCATCTCCGACGGCTTGGGCATGCTGGTGGAACAAGCCGCCGAGGCGTTTTATTTGTGGCGCAATGTGCGCCCCGACACCCGCCCCGTGCTGGAGAAATTGCGCGCATGAAGCTACCCAAGAGTTTGTTCTGGCGCATTGTGCTGGCGCTGTTTGCGCTGATGATGTTGTATCAGTTGTGGCTGTTCGCGCACATTTGTTGGTGGATCAAATTCAACCCGTCGAGCAGCGCGTTCATGGAAGACCGGCTGGAAGTGATGCAGGACAAAAACCCGGATGCCGAGCTGAAACACAAGTGGGTGGATTACAACAAAATATCCAACAATCTCAAGCGCGCGCTGATCGCTTCCGAAGACGCGAAGTTCGTCGATCACGAAGGGTTCGATTGGGAAGGCATCGCCAAGGCTTACGAGAAGAACAAGAAGAAAGGCAAGATCGTCGCGGGCGGTTCGACCATCAGCCAGCAACTGGCGAAAAATTTATTCCTTTCCACCAAACGCACGCCGTGGCGCAAAGGCGAAGAAGTGCTGATTACGCTGATGCTGGAAACGGTGATGGACAAGCAGCGCATTTTTGAAATTTATTTGAACGTGATCGAATGGGGCAACGGCGTGTTCGGCGCGGAAGCGGCAGCGCGCCATTATTTCAAAGTCAGCGCGTCCAAGTTGACTGCCGAACAAGCCGCCAAACTCGCCGCCATGGTGCCCAACCCGCGCTACTACGACAAACACCGCCAAGCGCGCGGCCTGCTTTCCAAAACCATCATCATCCTCGACCGCATGCCGGATGCGGAGATTCCCTGAACTCATTTCATCCGTGCGTAACCCTATTTCACGCGGAGGCGCGGAGGTGCGGAGAAAAACAACCCTGCGGTGAAGTTGCTATCTCCGCGACCTCCGCGCCTCCGCGTGAAAATGTTTCCAGACCAATTCCTGCCGAGATTCCGCAACGGTTGTTGCCTGATTTAATTACAATACGCGCCACTTCCGAGGACGCGACCATGACCGAAAACCGCGAACACCACTACACCGAAAATGTGCAGGATCATCTGCTGAAAGTGCAGCACTTGCTGGAGAAGCAGGCGTTGCTGGAGACGGTGACGCACCGCCAGACCTTACCGCGCGACGAGCGCCACGAGCTGCTGGACAAGATGCTGCACAAGCGGCATCTGGTGGAATTGCGCGAGAGGCTGGACGGGTTGCACTCCGCCGACATCGCCTACATTCTGGAAGCACTGCCCATCGAACAGCGTTTGATGCTGTGGGATCTGGTGAAGGCCGACCGCGACGGCGACATCCTGATCGAGGTTTCCGATGCGGTGCGCGAATCGCTGATCGCCAGTATGAGCCGCGAAGAGTTGCGCGAGGCGACCGAGAATCTGGACACCGACGAGATCGCCGACCTCGCCCCCGACTTGCCGCAGAACGTGATGCGCGACGTGTTCAAGTCGCTGTCCATCGAAGAACGCGAGCAACTGCGCGCGGCCATGTCGTACTCCGAAGACTCAGTCGGCGCGCTGATGGATTTCAACATGGTGCATGTGCGCGAAGACGTAACACTGGAAGTGGTGTCGCGCTATTTGCGCCGCTTCGACGCGCTGCCCGACCACACCGACCAAGTGTTCGTGGTTGACCGCGACGACCGCTTCAAAGGTGTGTTACCGATCAACTTGATCGTGGTCAACGAACCGGAAATGGAAGTCGGCAAACTGATGCTGACCGACACCATCCGCTTGAACCCCGACGATAAAGCCGATCAGGCCGCGCAATCGTTCGAGCGTTACGATCTGGTGTCTGCGCCGGTGGTGGACGAGGACGGCAAACTGGTGGGACGGGTGACGGTGAACGTGGTGCTGGACTTCATCCGCGATGAAGCCGAAACCGACTTGCTGAATCAGGCCGGTCTGCGCGAAGAGGAAGATATTTTTGCGTCGGTGTGGAAATCGGCACAAAACCGCTGGACGTGGTTGGCGCTCAATCTGGCCACCGCATTTTTCGCCTCGCGCGTGATCGGCAGCTTCGAAGACACCATCGAAAAATTCGTCGCCCTCGCCACCCTGATGCCCATCGTCGCCGGCATCGCGGGCAACTCCGCCAACCAAACCACCACCATCATCATCCGCTCGCTGGCGCTGGGCCAAATCACTCAAGGCAACGCGCGCCGCCTGATGATAAAAGAACTGGCGATCAGCGGACTGAACGGCCTGGTGTGGGGCGGCATCGCCGGATTGTTCGCCTACTTCCTCTACCACAACGTCGCCCTCGGCGTGGTGATGACCAGCGCCATGGTGCTCAACCTGATCGTGGGCGCAATGGTCGGCCTGTTCATCCCGCTCGCCATGCACAAACTCGGACGCGACCCCGCCATCGGCTCCAGCGTGATGATTACCGCCATCACCGACAGCGGCGGGTTCTTTATCTTCTTGGGATTGGCGGCGATATTTTTGATTAACTGAATCTCCGTTCGTGCTGAGCACGTCGAAGCATGAACGGACTTGCCATATCGAAAATCAAAACCATCGGGGATGGTTTTCGTAGGTTGGGTTAGCGGCCTCATCGCGTAACCCAACAATCAAAATCAAAACCGTCGGGGGTAGCCCGACAGCTAGTCACTTTTTCTTGCTTCGCCAAGAAAAAGTAACCAAAAAGAAGGCGACCCCGGTGCGCCGCCGCTACGCGGTTCCCTGCGTTGCTCGACTGGTCAGGCGGCTGCGGAACTCGCGCTATGCGCTCAAACAGTCCTCGCCGAAATCCCCTGACCAGCCTGCGCTACTCGGCGGCGTACAGGGGGGGGAAAGTCAAAACCAAAAACACAGCGTGGGCACTTCGTACCCACGCTGTTTTGCTGCTACTTTCAACCAAGCTTTGTGACCAAGACTACTTGTTCTGTAATTTTCCAAACTTCAGATTCCACATGTTCAACGGAGTTGGTATCAAAAATGACAAAGTTTTTGGCAATGCCTTCACTCTTTAGTGATGCTTGTTTTTGTGCGTTGAATTGCGATTGATAAATCAAGCCATCAAATCCCTGATCCTTAAAGTACTCGGCAATCACCTGCGTCTGAATGTAATTAATTTGCTGTTCTTCTTTATATAACGGCCTTGAATAATCATTACTTAAGGCCAACCAAAGATATACATCCTCACCAATGTCTGGAAGTCTATAAAACGTAGCCCAGCTTGGCCTTTGACTTATAAAGTCTACTAGTTTTAATTCATTCACAACTTTGAATTTGCCTACAGTAACCGGGTAATTCAAATCAGGTCTGACTTCAGCAATTGCCGTTTCCTCGCTACTTGCTAGATACATCATAGTTATATTGTATGGGTTCGCTCGCCCTTCTGACTTCATGTTTATTACCGGCTTCATCTCCTCAGAAGGCCTCGGCTCAAAGGAAGGCTGATGATCCATATATTCGTTTCTTCTGGCACGATATAAAACATCGCCTTGCTTTAGTGTGAAAGTATTTTTGTCAGCCAACTCCTTAAGAGTTGATAAAAATTCTTTGCTGCTACCGGACAAAATATGCCTTCTACTAAACTTTAACTCATCAACAAAATCGGAATATTTTTCAACCAATGACTTCATCAAAGCGCCCTCCCTCTAAAGGGATTCAATATGAGCTAAGGTGATTTTCATATCAAGGGGGAAATCGTGACATTGCCCGATTAGCCTAGAAGGGTGGGCACGAAGTGCCTACCCTATGGTTTTGGTTTTCGCTTTTCCTTCCCCTGTACGCCGCCGAGTAGCGCAGGCTGGTCAGGGGATTTCGGCGAGGACTGTTTGAGCGTAGCGAGTTCCGCAGCCGCCTGACCAGTCGAGCAACGCAGGGAACCGCGCAGCGGCGGCGCACCGGGGTCGCCTTTTCTTTGGTTACTTTCTTTTGGCGAAGCAAAAGAAAGTAACTTGCCGCCGGGCAACCCCCGGCAATCTGTGCGCACTGCTACTTGTGGTTCGACAGGCTCACCACGAACGGATTTGGTTTTGAATTTGGAGCGTCCGTTCATGCTTCGACACGCTCAGCACGAACGGAAATTGAAAGTGTTCCCTCACCCTAGCCCTCTCCCGGAGGGAGAGGGAATTAAAGCGGATGCTCCGCAACGCCCGTCGATAGGCGTTCTACATCAAGCGCTTCATGCAGATCGCCTATTGACGGGCATCTTCACGAGGTTGGGTTTTCAATTTACCCTTCAATCCGCGCCGGATGCCGCTTCGCCCAGCGCAGCAATCCCCCTTCCACCAGCGAATACACCGACGGTACGACCACCAGCGTGAGCAAGGTGGAGGAGATCATTCCGCCGATGACGGCGACGGCGAGGGGGCCGTTGGTTTCCGATCCTGCGCCCAGCCCTAACGCGGCGGGCAGCAGGGCTAAGATGATGGTGGCGGAGGTCATCAGCACGGGGCGCAGGCGGATGGGGCAGGCGTTGCTCAGCGCGTCGTCGATGTCCATGCCTTGTTCGCGCCGCTGGTTGGTGAGGTCGATCAGCAGGATGGAATTTTTTGCCACCAGTCCGATCAGCAGCACCAGTCCCACCATCGAATAAATGTTGAGGGTGTGCCCCACCAGCCACAGCGCGGCCACGCCGCCGATGATGGCCAGCGGTTGCGCGACCATGATGATGAACGGTTGCACGAAGGAGTTGAACTGGCTGGCCAGCACCATGTACAGCAGCACGATGGCGAGCGCGAAGGCGAACAGCATGTAGCCCACGGTTTTGCCGAACTCTTCCGCTTGGCCGATAAGTTTGACGCGGTAGCCGGTGGGCATCATCGCGTCGGCGATCTCTTTCATTCTGGCAGTGGCTTCGCCCAACGGCATGGTGGGCGTGGCGTAGAAGGTGGCGGAATATTGCAGGTCGTAACGCCCCACCACCGCCGCGCCGAGTTTCTGTTCGAAGCTGGCCACGTTGTCCAGCCGCACCATACTTCCGTCGCGCGCGCGCAAGTAAATGCGGCGCATGTCGGCGGGTTTGGTGAACGTGCCGTTGCCCGCTTTGACGCGAATGTAATAGCGTTCGCCGTCGCCCGGGTCGTCGTTGTATTGCGCCACATCCACGCCGCCGGTCATCATGTTGATGGCCGCCGCGACATCCTGCGCGGACAAGCCCAGCGCGGCGGCTTTGGCGCGGTTGATCTTGATCGCTAGTTGCGGCAGGTCGAGTTGCAAGTCGAGATCGACGCGACCCAGACCCGGCATTTCCTTGCTGAGTTTGGTCAGCAATTCTTTGGACAGGCGCGCCACTTCGTCGATGTTTTGTCCGGTCAGCACGAACTGCAAGGGCTCGCCGCGTTGTCCGCCGACATTGGCGATAGGCGCGGGGAAGGCGCGTATGCCGGGAATGGTGGCCAACTCTTGGCGCAATTGCGCGATCAACTGCTGTTGCGTCAGCGTGCGCTCGGCGCGCGGCACCAGGCGCAAGCTGGAGAAGGCGGTATTCACCTGTCCGGCAGTGCCCAGTCCGATGGCGCTGAAGTTGGTGTGGATTTCGGGATGTTTCGCCAGAATTTTTTCCACTTCGACCAGTTTGGAATTGGTGTAGTCGATGGACGAACCCAGCGGCACTTTGCTGAACACCATGAAACGCCCCTGATCTTCGTCCGGCATGAATGCCTTGCCCACATTGGCGAAGAAGAAGCCGCTGGACAACACGATCAGCACGGTGAGCACCACCACTTTCCAGCGGTGATGCAGCGACCACGCCAGCGCGTGGCGGTAGAAATTGTCGAGTTTGTGGAACATGCCGTCCAGCGCGTAATACAACTTGCCGTGTTTTTTATCCACGTTGAGAAAACGCGAACACAACATGGGCGTGAGCGTGAGCGAAACGAACAGCGACACCAGCACGCCGAAGGTGACCACCACCGCGAACGATTTGAAAAACATGCCGATGATGCCGCTCATGAAAATGACCGGCGCGAAAATAGACACCAGCGACAGCGTGGCCGCCATCACCGCGAACACCACTTCGTTGCTGCCGTTGACCGCCGCGTTGACCGGATCGGGGTCGATCTCTTCGCGGTGGCGGAAAATATTTTCCAGCACAACAATCGCATCATCCACCACCACACCGATCAACAGCAGCAGCGCGAGCATGGTCATGGCGTTGAAGGTGTAGCCGAGAAAATAAATCACCGCAATCGCGCCCAGCAGCGAC
This sequence comes from Sideroxydans sp., assembly GCA_020053195.1. Classification (GTDB taxonomy): domain Bacteria; phylum Pseudomonadota; class Gammaproteobacteria; order Burkholderiales; family Gallionellaceae; genus Sideroxyarcus. The sequence goes on along the minus strand of JAGVNQ010000111.1, from coordinate 6,199 downwards.
ACCGGAATCGACACCGCGATAATCAGCGTGGAGCGCACGCTGCGCAAAAATATCCACACCACCAGCGCCGCCAACAACGTGCCTTCCAGCAAGTGTTCCTTCAGCGCGTTAATCATTTCCTGAATGAACAGGCCGTCGTTGGAGGCCACTTTCAGCGTCATGCCGGGCGGCAGCGCGGGGATGATGTCTTTGTCGAGGCGGCGCTTAATTTCTTCGGTGATCGCCACGGTGTTGCCGTTGGACACTTTGACGATGCCGATGCCCACCGCGATCTGGCCGTTGAAACGCGCCAACTGGCGGTAATCGGACAGACCGTCCTCGATACGCGCGATGTCGCGCAACTGGATATTCGCGCCGTCGCGGTAAGCCACGGTCAGGTGGCGCAAGTCGTCGATCTGGTGGAATTCCAGATCAAGTTTAAGCAGATATTCGTAGGCGTTGCCGGACAAAAATCCGCCCGGCAATTGCAGGTGTTCGCGCGTGAACGCGGCGGAAATATCCTGCGCCGTCAGCCCCAGCGCGGCCATGCGCACCGGGTCGATATGCACGCGGATGGTGCGGTCGCGTTTGCCGCCCAGACGCACTTCGCCCACGCCGTTGATCGTCTCCAGTTTCTTTTTGATGATGTTGGCGGCGTACAGGTTGAGCTGTTGCTGGGTGCGGTCGCCCTGCAACGCCAGCCACATGATGGGGCTGGAACTGGTATCCAGTTTGGCCACCACCGGCGCGTCGGCATCGCGCGGCAGGCGGCGCAGCGCCTGGTTGATCTTGGCCTGAATTTCGTTGAACGCCACGTCCACGTTTTTTTCCAGACTGAAGGTGATCGCCACCACCGACACGCCGGGCGAGGAACTGGATTGCACGTGCTCGATGCCCGGCACGCTGTTCACCGCCGTCTCGATCACGTTGGTCACGCTCATGTCCACACTTTCCGGGTTCGCCCCGCGCAGCGTGGTGGTCACAGAAATAATCGGGAACTCGATTTTGGGGAACTGATCGACACCGACGCGCTGGTAAGCAATGAAACCGGTCAGCATCAACACGCCGCTCAACATAAACGCGAACACGTGTCGCTTGATGGATAACTCGGGCAGATTCATAAATTTTTTTCTTCGGTTATATGAAACGAATCCAAATATTTTTGCGTAGGTCGGGCTTCAGCCCGACATGTCGGGTTAAAACCCGACCTACATTGAATGAAGTGAAATTTAAGGTTTCGCGGCGGGCGGCGCGTTGGTGACCGTCACCGCCGCTTGATCGGTGAGGAAGCCCGCGCCGTCCACCACCACGGTTTCATCCGCCTGCAAACCGGCGGTAATTTCCGTCCAGCCGTTCTGCGAAATGCCGAGCTGCACCGCGCGCTGCACGGCCTTGCCGTCCTGCACCACATACACCACTTTGCCCAGCGGACGCAGGATCACGCTTTGCTCCGGCACGCTCACCGCCGCTTTGCGCACATCCAGCACCACCGCCGCCGTCACCGAGCCGCCCGGCCGCCAGCCGCCGGGATTGTTAAACATCACATACGCGTCGAAAGCGCGGTTGCCGCTTCCCGCCATCGGGCGAATCTCGGCGATCTTGCCGACCAGTTGCGCCGCGTCGCCCGCGCTGGTCAGACGCGCTTCCATGCCGCGTTTGATCTGGCTGGACAAGGTCTCGGGGAAAGACAAACGCGCGCGCAGTTTTTTCAGCGCCACCACCTGGAACGCCGGGTCGCCCAGCTTCACGTATTGCCCGGTCACCACGATCTGCCTGTCCACGCTGCCTTCCACCGGCGAATAGATATACGCCTTGCCCACGTTGCGCTCGGCCAAGGCCAGTTGCGCGCGCGCACCGGCAAGCTGATTCTGAATGGCGTTGTTTTGCGCGACCGCGTCGTCCAGCCCCGCCTGAGAAATAAATTTCTGCTCGCGCAATTGCTTCAGCCGTTCCAGATTAAATTTTTGGTTTTGCGCCAAACCTTCCACGCGTTTCACTTCAGCGCGGGCCGCCTGACGCGACAGCCCCACATCGCGCGCATCCAGCACGGCCAGAATTTGTCCGGCTTTCACCGCGCTGCCCACTCCGGCGCGCACCTCGGTCACGCGCCCCGCCACTTCGGCGGACACCACGGGATCGGCCAAACTTTCCAGCGAGCCGACCGACTCTTCCAGCAATTCCATCTGGCGCAATTCGCTGTGCGCGGTCGTCACCGGCACGGCGGGAATGCCGCCTTTCTTTTCTTCGGCCTTTTTGCCGCAGGCCGCCAGCAACAGCAAAGACAAGCCCAGCGCGATCAACTGTTTTTTGTTCATACGATTGTTTTGAAAGAATAGAAATAAGCCCGCGACCCGGTTGTCGGGGACGGGGAATTATAAAGGATGAACAGAAGACGGTTTGTTGAATGATTCAACAAACTTGGAAGACGCAAACCACAACATCCGCGCGCGGCGGAAATCGAAGAAAGGGCGCAACGCAAAAACCCGGCGCCCGCCCCAATCTACGAAGCTCAGGCGCCGAGGATGCCTTTTCCTGCGGGAGCGGCAGCTTTCGCTACAGCTTTTTTGGCAGGTTTTTTAGCGGCTGCTTTTTTCACAGCGGGCTTGGCGGCTGCTTTTTTGGCGACCGGTTTTTTCGCTGCAACTTTTTTCGCTGCCGGTTTCTTGGCGGCTACTTTTTTCGCGGCGGGCTTGGCGGCGGCTTTTTTGGCGACCGGTTTTTTCGCTGCAACTTTTTTCGCTGCCGGTTTCTTGGCGGCTACTTTTTTCGCGGCGGGTTTAGCGGCTGCTTTTTTGGCGACCGGCTTTTTCGCTGCAACTTTTTTCGCTGCCGGTTTCTTGGCGGCTACTTTTTTCGCGGCGGGTTTGGCGGCGGCTTTTTTGGCGACCGGTTTTTTCGCTGCAACTTTTTTCGCTGCCGGTTTCTTGGCGGCTACTTTTTTCGCGGCGGGCTTGGCTGCCACTTTTTTCGCAGCGGGTTTTTTGGTAGTGGTGCTTTTTACTTTGGTATCGGCAGTTGCCATTTTCATTCCTTAATAAAAGTTTGACGGACTAACCAGGTACTACTTTTTTCGTGCAACCACTGCACTCCCGGTGCGCCTTTCTTGTGCTTGAAATCTCCCAACACGCACGGTGGTCGCATTCTATGCGCGATTAATTTTTATGCGCAATAGATTTATGCAACTTATGCAAAAAAATCAACCGATAATTTTTTCTGCGGCATACAACTGCGCCACTTTTTCGCGCTCGCGGATCAGGTGAACCGCGTCGCCATCCACCATCACTTCGGCGGCGCGCGGGCGCGTGTTGTAGTTGGAACTCATACTCATACCGTATGCACCCGCCGACATCACCGCCAGCGCATCGCCCGCAGCCACGGCCAGTTCGCGCTCATGGCCGATAAAATCGCCGGTCTCGCAGATGGGGCCGACAACTGAAAAGGACTGCGTGGCGGCAACACTTTTTTGCAGCGGCAGGATAGCGTGCCAGGCATCGTACAGCGCCGGGCGCATCAAATCGTTCATCGCGGCATCGACGATGGCGAAGTTTTTTTCTTCGCCGTGTTTCAGGTATTCGATGCGCGTCAGCAGCACACCCGCGTTGCCCACCAGCACTCTGCCCGGTTCGACGATAAGCTTTTCGGCACGCCCTTGCAGCGCGCCCAGCACGGCTTGCGCGTATTCGGCGATAGACGGCGGTGTCTCGTCGTCATAACAAATTCCCAGCCCTCCGCCCAGATCGAGATGTTCCAGCTTGATGCCCGCTGCCGCCAGTTGATCGGCCAGCGCCAATATTTTTTCCGCTGCCGCGATGAACGGGCTGACTTGGGTGAGTTGCGAACCGATGTGGCAATCCATGCCGGTAATGCGCAGGTGCGGCATGGCGGCGGCCTTGAGATACAGCGCCAGCGCTTCGGTGTAGGCCACGCCGTATTTATTTTGTTTGAGTCCGGTGGAAATGTAAGGGTGGGTTTTGGCATCCACGTCGGGGTTCACGCGCAGGCTGATCGGCGCGACTTTGCCCATGCTGCCCGCCACCGCATTCAGTCTATCCAGCTCGGGCGCGGACTCGACGTTGAAGCACAGGATTCCGGCTTCCAGCGCCTGACGCATCTCAGCTTCGCTTTTGCCCACGCCGGAAAACACCACCTTGTTGGCCGCGCCGCCCGCCGCCAACACACGCGACAATTCGCCGCCGGAGACGATGTCGAAGCCCGCGCCCAAACGCGCGAACACGTTGAGGATAGCCAGGTTGGAATTGGCTTTGACCGCGTAACAAATCAGATGCTCGCGCGATTTGAACGCCTCGGCGAACTGGCGATAGCCATCGGTCAGCGCGGCGCGCGAATAGACATAACAGGGGGTGCCGAAGTTTTGCGCGATGTCGTTCAGCGCGACGTTCTCTGCGCAAAGCTGGTCTTGCCGGTAGTGAAAATAGTCGTTCATGGTTGTTTCTTCGGTTCGGTTTGATCGGATACGGTGGGTGTCTCGGACTGCGGAGGGGTCAGGCGCAGCGCACCTTTGCGCCCGCAGCCTTGCACGCAAACAAGCAACAGCAACATAATGGCAAGGGTACGCATGACGCAATTCTTTACGCGGATTAATAACGGGCTGGATTATATGACGGAAAGTCAGGGCAACGAACCGGGCAGCGCGCTGTTCGCGCGTATTGCGCAGATGGTCGAAGCGCGCGGCGTGGATATCCACCAGCACTTGAGTGGCAATTCGCTCAAGCTGGAATTCGCCGACGGCCAGCGCATCCTGGTCAACTTTAACGCGCAGACCGGCGGCGTGTGGTTGGCCGCGCGCAACGGCGGCATCGAATTCGCCCACCATCACGGCCACTGGCGCGCGCCGGATCAGAGCGAACTTTTTGACAAGTTGCGCCATACGATAGAACAGACCATCGCCAGCAATCCGCTCAACGCGCGCGCGCCCGTCGCGCCAATCCCGCAGGCTGCGCGCCCCGAGGTGGTGTTTTACCGCGAGGAAACGCACAATCATTTGCTGCGCAACGCGCTCATTCTGCTGCTGGCCGGCGTATTCGGTTTCTGGGCGGCGCTGCGCATGGTTCAACCGAACCCGGCGAACGACGAGGGCGCGCAGATGCCGACGCTGGCGCTCGGCGAACCGGAGACAAACCCGACCTGCGAAACCGACTTCCCCGCCAACGGCAGCATCACCGTGTTCCCCGGCAGCGGCCTGCGTGCCGACGGCCCGAACGATCCCGAGATCACGCTAAAGAACGACCACTCCTATCCCATGCTGCTGATCCTCAGCGCGCCCCGCTCCGCCATTCCCGCGCTATCGGTTTTGGTGCGCGCGCGGCAAAGCACCGCGCTGCATTTGCCCGCCGGGCAATACGACATGATGTTTAGCAGCGGCAGCGCCTGGTGCAATCCGCGCAAAGGTTTTTCCGACGGCCATCTGGTCAAGTTCGACAAATCGCTGACCGTGATGATGGACAAACCGATACAACTCGCCATGCAATCTTCCGGCGCGGGCAAAGAAGAATTCCAGCTGTTCGTCCACACCGCGACACCCGACGTGCCCTTGCCCGAACCGACGTTTGCCGGCGACGGCAGCATGGAAGTGAAGCGCGCGGCCAACGGCCATTTCTATTTGCCCGGCACTATCGAAAACATGCCGGTCACTTTCATGGTGGATACCGGCGCGACCGTCACATCCATCTCCAGCACCCTCGCGCGCCAGGCGGGCATCCGCAACTGCAAAGAAATGCAGTTCCAGACCGCAAACGGCGCGGCAAGCGGCTGCATCGCCCTCGTGCCGCACATGACGCTGGGCAATTTCGAACTGAACAACATCACCGTCGCCGTCATGCCCAACATGGAAATCAACCTGCTGGGTTCAAACGTGTTGCGCAATTTTCAAATCAGCCAGAACGGCAGCAGCATGCTGATCGGGCTGCGATAACCCGGGAAACAACATGACCGAAACCGAATTCAAACAACAAGCCGATGCCGTGTTCCAGCGCATCGAACACGCGCTCGACAGCAGCGATAGCGACATCGACTACGACAGCAACGGCTCTGTGCTGGAAATTGAATTTGAAGATGGCAGCAAAGTCATCGTCAACCGCCATCAACCGAACCGGGAAATCTGGCTAGCCGCCAAATCCGGCGGCTTCCATTACGCTTGGCAAGACGGCCAGTGGATGAGCCAGCGCGACGGCAGCGAGCTGTTTTTCCGGCTGGGAGAGTT
>JAGVNQ010000319.1 GCA_020053195.1 Sideroxydans sp. | reverse complement strand
GTGCAGATACCCACACTAATCGGTTGTTTCTTCTATCTTTTAAAGAACTTTTTTACCGCTTTCTTCTGCAACCTTGGCTGCGAAGAGGTGCGCATTATAGGGACTAAAAACTTCTTGTCAACTAAACTTTTGCACATCGTTTTCTTGCTTGCAACAACCGGAAAAACGCAATCATTTTATTGATTATTAAGCGATTTATTACCGCTTCGTTTTCACCTACTGCTGCGAAGAGGTGCGCATTATAGGGATAGAAAAAATCGCGTCAATACATTTGTGAAATATATTTGAAATCTGCTCCAGAGCGGCGTGATTCACCGCATTCATCACTACAATATGACACCGTCTGAAAGGCTACAAATGTCATTGATTACACTTGGAATAGAATCGTCGTGCGACGAAACCGGCATCGCGTTGTATCACAGCGAGCGCGGCCTGTTGGCGCATACGCTGCACTCACAAATTGCGCTGCATAATGAATATGGCGGAGTCGTGCCGGAACTCGCCTCGCGCGATCACGTGCGTTACGCCTTACCGCTGATTCGCGCTGCCCTGCAAAAAGCCGACTGCACACTGCAAGACATAGATGCCATCGCTTACACGCAAGGCCCCGGCTTGTCCGGCGCATTGTTGGTCGGCGCGAGTGTCGCCTGCGCGCTCGCCTATACCTTGAATGTGCCCACCATAGCCGTGCATCATCTGGAAGGCCATCTGCTTTCACCCTTGTTATCCGACCCCGCGCCCGAATTCCCCTTCGTGGCCTTGCTGGTTTCCGGCGGCCACACTCAACTCATGCGCGTAGAAAGCGTGGGGCGCTATACCTTGTTGGGCGAATCGGTGGACGATGCGGCGGGCGAAGCCTTTGATAAAAGCGCAAAACTTCTAGGGCTGGATTATCCGGGAGGAGCATTGCTGTCCAAGCTGGCGCAAAGCGGCACGCCGGGACGTTTTAAGCTGCCGCGTCCGATGTTGCACAGCGGCGATCTGGATTTCAGCTTCAGCGGATTAAAAACGGCGGTGCTCACACTCACCCAACAGCACGAGTTGGACAATCAAACCCGTGCCGACATCGCGTATGCCGCGCAGGAAGCCATCGTGGATGTGCTGGCGAACAAGGCTCTGACCGCGCTCGGACAAAGCGGATTGAACCAGTTGGTGGTAGCGGGAGGGGTAGGCGCGAACCGGCTGTTACGCAGCCGCCTGAACGAAGTCGTCGGCAAACGCGGCGGCAAGGTGTTCTATCCCGATCTGGAGTTTTGCACCGACAACGGCGCAATGATCGCTTTCGCGGGCGCGATGCGCTTACAGCATCAAGCAGGTCAGCGCGACTATTGCTTTAATGTCAAACCGCGCTGGAATCTACAAGAACTGAATTACGCCGACTGAGCTTCGGCCTTCTTCTTGCCGCCGATCTTGCTTTCTTTGCCCGTCATCAGATTCTGGATATTGCCCTTGTGCCGCCAGATCAGCAGCATGGAAATAGCCGCAATCGCCGCGATCAACTCGGGCATTAAATGCAAAAGCATGGCGTAAACCGGCGCGGCAATCGCCGCCACCAATGCCGCCAGCGAAGAATAGCGAAACACCACCGCTACCAGCAACCAAGTTCCCATCACCGCCAACCCCATCCAGCCGCTGAGCGCCAACAACACACCCAACGCCGTCGCCACGCCTTTACCGCCCTGGAACTTCAGGAAAACCGGGAATACATGCCCGAGAAACACCGCCAGCGAAACAAACGCCACCACCCACAAACCGCCACCATCGTGCGTCGCAAAATGGATCGCCAGCCACACGGCCAGCCAGCCCTTCGCCGCATCGCCCAACAACGTCAGCGCTGCTGCCGCCTTCTTACCGCTGCGCAACACATTGGTCGCACCGGGATTGCCGGAACCATAAGTGCGCGGATCGGCCAGGCCGAACGCCTTGCTCATCAATACCGCAAAGGAAACCGAACCCAACAGGTAGGCACACACAACAAAAAATATAGAGGTCATCTGGAATAACTTAAAATACGGAGCGGCAGATTCTACTCGAATGCGCCATTGCCACCAACCGAACGACCTTACACCTTATTATGGACATCATCTTCCTGCGCGAACTCAAAGTCGTCACCCTCATCGGCATCTACGAGTGGGAAAAGCGCGTACCGCAGACTCTGCAACTCGACCTCGACATCGCCCTGCCCAACAGCCGCGCCTGCCAGAGCGACGACATCAAGGACGCGCTGGACTACGCCCAAGTCGCGCAACACATCCAGACCGTATTAAGCGACGGCCATTTCTCCCTGCTTGAAACCCTGGCCGAACACATCGCCCAAATCATCCTCAAAGACTTCAACGCCCCCTGGGTCAAAGTCAGCGTCGCCAAACTACAAGCCATCCGCAACTGCAAACAGGTCGGGATCAGCATCGAACGCGGGCAAGTTCGTTAGCCAGAAGCCCGCCAAGCATTGAACTATGCCAACTCTAAGCGTGTTTAATCTGCCTGTTGCCTGTTACCCAAAACGATAATGTGTTCATTGCGTCCCCTTTGCAACTTTCAGTGTGATTCGGTTTTTTGTTTTTATCGTTTTCCTCCCCAAGCGGGCGGACTTTCCCACACGGCAGATGAGGTTGCCAATGTGGTATGCGGACTGGGTATTTTCGGGTTAGGCGCGAGTACAAGTTGACCGGCTTGCCGCGCCGTTGGGAGTGTTCTGGTGCAGTCATGAATACCTCGCAGATGCCCGCCAATAGGCGATCTACATCGTGCGATTGATGGAGAGTGCGTGTTTATTGGCTTGCGGGCGAGGACTATTTTAAAGCACTGATTTAATCCGTTCGTCCTGTCGAAGGACTTTATAACTAACTGCATGAATTGATTTATCCCGGATAATCCATTAGAACCGCACCCGCTCCTTCCCCCTTGCTGGGGGAAGGCTGGGATGGGGGTAGAGTAATGAAATATTCACGTTTCTACCCCCCCACCCTAACCCCCTCCCTGCAAGGGGAAGGGGACTTGTTGGCTAATGGATTATTTGGGTTTATTCCTCCGCTCATGGTTCGACAAGCTCACCACGAACGGAGGAGTAAATCAGCGCTTCCTAAATCACATGTCCAATTCAGAAACGCGCTATATTGAGACAAAGCTGTGATGCCTATTTCCTTTGCTTTAATTAATTCCCCTTGTGGTAAATTCGCGCCATGTTGACCCACCCGCAATTCGACCCCGTCGCGCTCCATCTCGGTTCATTCGGCATCCACTGGTACGGGCTGATGTATTTGCTCGGCTTTGCCTGTTTTATCTGGCTGGGCAGGAAACGTTTGCGCAACCCTCACCTCAACCCTCTCTCAAGGGGAGAGGGAGTTATTGTGTGGGACGACAAATTCCTCGATGATCTGCTGTTCTACGGCGTGCTCGGTGTAGTGCTGGGCGGGCGTTTGGGTGAGGTGTTGTTTTATAACCCGGCGTATTATTTTTCGCATCCGCTGAAAATTTTGGCGGTGTGGGAAGGTGGCATGTCGTTCCACGGCGGCTTTCTCGGCGTGTTGCTGGCGATGGTGGTGTTCGCGCGTAGCAGAAAAATTCAATGGCTGGCGCTGATGGATTTCATCGCGCCGCTGGTACCACCCGGCTTGGCTTTCGGGCGCATCGGCAATTTCATCAACGGCGAGTTGTGGGGCAGACCGACCGATGGGCCGTGGGCGATGGTGTTCCCGCAGGTGGACAGTATTCCGCGCCATCCTTCGCAGCTTTACGAGTTCGCACTGGAAGGGGTCGCGTTGTTTGTTTTGCTATGGGTTTATTCCAGCAAACCGCGTCCGGTCGGCGCGGTCTCCGGTCTGTTCCTGATCGGGTATGGCAGTTTCCGTTTCATTGGCGAGTTTTCGCGCAACCCGGACGATGGCATTTTTGGTTTGATGACGTTCGGCGTGAGTATGGGGCAATGGCTGAGTTTGCCCATGGTGCTGGCGGGCGTTGCGCTGATGGTGTGGTCAATCCGCAAAAACGCCGCATGATAGACCGCGCCGATACTCGACTCCTACTTGTTTGCCTTTCAACCCTGTTGCTTGCATTCACCGGCACCACTTGCTCCGCCAAACCGAGCCTGAAAGAGTGCGCCGCCCTGGAACAAGAAAACGACAGGCTGCGCTGCTTTGACCGTATTACCGGAAAACATTATGCGCAGCGCTCATTTCTTACCCGCGCTTGGGATTTGGACGGTAACGGCAACCCGGATAACGAGGGCATCCGCCGTCTGGAGCCCTATCGCCGCAACTATGCATTGATTCATTATATTGCCGGGGTCAATATCCAACCGTCTTCTCCCGCACCGCTGCATTCGACTTCAACTCCCTACGATTACCAGCAAAACGAGCTGAAATTTCAGTTCAGTTCAAAATCGGAAATCGGCGGTTACCGCGATTTTGATTTTCTGGGCTTCAAGAATTTCCGTTTGTGGGCTGCTTATACTCAACAATCTTATTGGCAACTGTTCAACTCGACGGCATCCTCCCCCTTCCGCGAGACCAACTACGAGCCGGAACTGATCGGCACTTTTGGCAGCGGGAACAGCAGAGGCTGGAAGTTGATCAATCTGGGGCTATCGCACCAGTCCAACGGCAAACAGAATCCCGATTCGCGCAGTTGGAATCGCCTGTACTTGCAAGGTGGCTGGGAGTGGGACGAGGTGTATGTATTGGCGCGCGGCTGGTGGCGAATTCCTGAATCCGCCGCTTACGACGACAACCCCGACCTCACCCAATTCATCGGCGTAGCGGATATGGAAACGCACTGGTCACCCGACAGCGAGGACGAGGTGATACTGTTGTTGCGCAGCAACCTGAACTTGGGCAAACCGCGCGGCTATCTGGAAATCAACTGGTCAACCCCAGTACATGTCGCCCATCTTTCGCGCTTGAGCCTGCAATTTTCTTCCGGCTACGGCAGCAATCTGCTTGATTACAACTACAACCAAACGGCTTTCGGCGTGGGCTTGTCATTCAGGGAATGGTAGCCACGTTGACACCGCCCCACCCGCTCCCCGATACTCGGCGCATCAAGTTTAATAAGGCTTTTTACTTTGGATGATATTTCAATAGATGCGTTGCTAGGCATCTTGCTGTTTCTGCTGATTTTCGGCGCATGGTTTTCGGCGGCGGAAACCAGCATGATGGCGATCAACCGCTACCGCCTGAACCATCTGATCCGCAAAGGAAACCGCAGCGCCAAACTGACCGGGAGACTGCTTTCGCAAGTGGATAAATTGCTGGGATCCATCCTGTTCGGCAACACTTTGCTCAACGTGGCGGCGGCAGCGGTAACCAACATCCTCATCCTGCGCCTGTTCGGTACCAGCGAATGGGCACTACTGTTTGGCACACTGCTGATTACCTTTATTTTGCTGGTGTTCAGCGAAATCATGCCTAAAGTCATCGCGGCGAGCTACCCGGAACGTGTCGCGCTGGCTTCCAGCTTTCTGCTTGCCCCGCTGATTACCTTGTTCCATCCGGTAGTTTCGGTGGCCACCGCGCTGGTGCGGGGCGTGCTGCGCATGTTGCGCATCAAAATTCAAACCGACCAGAGCAAACAAAAAGTGACGCTGGAAGAGTTGCGCGGGTTAGTGTTGGAAGCTGAAAATTTCCTGCCGCGCAAACACCAGAAGATGCTGCTGAACCTGGTTGATCTGGAACGCATCACCGTGAACGACGTGATGGTTCCGCGCAACCAGATCGAGGCGTTCGACATCCATGCCGCGCCCGAAGCCTTGCGCCACCAGATCATCACTTGCCACCATACGCTGCTGCCTGTTTATGCCGATGCGCAGAGCAATATCGTCGGCGTGCTGCATATCAAACGCGTACTGCCCCTGTTGCATGAAGCGGAGCTGGATGTGGAACAGTTACGCGAAATCCTGCAAGAACCCTACTTCATTCCGTCCGACACGCCTTTGCTCAAACAATTGCAACAGTTTCAGGAACGCCATGCCCGTCTGGGTTTGGTGGTGGATGAATACGGCGAATTGCTTGGTTTGGTCACGCTGGAGAATATTCTGGAAGAAATCGTCGGCGATTTCACCACGCATTCACCTTCACAATCCGGCAAATTTATTCGTCAGGATGACGGCAGCCTGCTGTTGGAGGGAAGCAGCAGCGTGCGCGATCTGAACCGCAAGTTGGGGCTGCATCTGCCGGTCGGCGAAGCCAAAACACTCAACGGCCTGATACTCGAACACCTGCAGGATATTCCCGAAGCGGGAACCAGCTTGAAGATCGGCAACTATCCGATCGAGATCATCCAGACACAAGACCGGGCGGTCAAAGTTGCGCGAATTTTTCCGGCACAAATTAACAAATCCGGCACATAGTCGGTTGTTTGCCCGCGCAACCATGTTATGCATTGCTCAATTAACCTTATATAATCCGCCGCGTCCGCTTCTACATCGAGCAATCTGCTGAAAGCTCACTTGCCAGTAATTGAATCGAGGAAACAGAATGGCTACCAGAAAAATTGAGGCAGTAAAAGAGATTCAATATAGCTGGGAAGGCAAAGACAAAACCGGCAAAGTCGTCAAGGGCGAGACACGCGGGGCGGGTGAAGCCAGCGTTTCCGCGCATCTGCGCCGCCAAGGCATCACCGTTACCAAGATTAAAAAAAGCGCCAAAAGCGGCGGCAAAGTCACTGAAAAAGACGTGACCCTGTTCACCCGCCAGCTCGCCACCATGTTGAAATCCGGCGTGCCCTTGTTGCAAGCCTTCGACATCGTGGGCAAAGGCCACGACAACCCCGCAGTCGCGCGCTTATTACTCGACATCAAAACCGATGTCGAAACCGGCAGCAGTCTGGAACAAGCCTTCCGCAAATTCCCGCTTTATTTCGACGAGCTATTTTGCAACCTGATCGGCGCGGGCGAAGCGGCAGGTATTCTGGACAGCTTGCTGGATAGGTTGGCCACCTATAAAGAAAAAATTCAGGCTATCAAAAGCAAAATAAAATCGGCCTTGTTCTATCCTGTTTCCATCATCGTCATCGCCTTTGTTATCACGGCAGTGATCATGATCTTTGTTATTCCGGCCTTCAAGGAGTTGTTCAGCAGCTTCGGTGCCAATTTGCCCACCCCCACTCTATTTATCATGGCCATTTCCGATTTTTTTGTCACTTGGTGGTGGGCAATTTTTGGCGGGATAGGCGGCGCGCTATATTGGTTCTTTTATACTTGGAAGCGCAGCAAGACGCTGCAACGCAACATGGATATTTTGCTACTCAAAGTTCCGGTGTTTGGCCCTTTAGTGCGTAAAGCCACCATCGCGCGCTGGACGCGAACTTTATCCACCATGTTTGCCGCAGGCGTACCTTTGGTAGAAGCGTTCGACTCGGTAGCAGGTGCAGCCGGCAATGCGGTGTATTACGATGCCACCAAACAGATTCAACGCGAAGTGACTTCGGGCAGCAGCTTGAATGCGGCAATGGTCAATTCCAACGTATTCCCCAGCATGGTGCTGCAAATGGTCTCCATCGGCGAAGAATCCGGCGCGATCGACAGCATGTTGTCCAAAGTGGCAGATTTTTACGAAGCCGAAGTGGATGATGCGGTGGATGCATTATCCAGCCTGATGGAACCGGTCATCATGGTAGTGCTGGGCACACTGATTGGCGGCATGGTAGTTGCGATGTACCTGCCGATTTTCAAGATGGGGCAGGCCGTCGGCTAAGTGTGCAACATCAAAATAGGCGCGGCGACTTGTCGCGCCTTTTTAATTTTTCGGTGATTCTCAAATGCTGCTTTTGCTCCAATCCTCCCCGCTCACTTTTGCACTGTGCGCCGGCCTCATCGGACTGCTGGTCGGCAGTTTTCTCAATGTGGTCATCCACCGTCTGCCCAAGATGATGGAGCGCGAATGGCACGAACAATGTGCCGAATTGAACGAACAGACGCTGCCACCCGCACCACGCTACAACCTGATCGTGCCGCGTTCGGCCTGTCCGCATTGCGGCCATGCAATCAGCGCGCTGGAAAATATTCCAGTGATCAGTTATTTGTTCCTGCACGGTAAATGCGCGGGTTGCGCTGCGGCCATTTCACCGCGCTACCCCATCGTCGAAGCGATTAGCGGGCTATTGAGCGCCTATGCCGCATGGCACTTCGGCTTCGGTCTCGCCGGGCTGGCTGCCATCGTGTTCGTATGGGCGCTGATTGCGCTCACCTTCATCGACTTCGACACCCAGTTGTTGCCAGACAGCATCACCTTGCCCTTGCTCTGGCTGGGTCTATTGCTCAACCTCAACGGCGCATTCACCTCGCTGCCCAACGCCGTGGTCGGTGCGGTTGCGGGCTATCTGATTTTGTGGAGCGTGTATTGGCTGTTTAAGCTTGTTACAGGCAAAGAAGGCATGGGCTATGGCGACTTTAAACTGCTGGCCGCCATCGGTGCTTGGCTTGGGTGGCAATTGCTGCCGCTGGTTATCCTGCTTTCCTCGCTGGTTGGTGCCGTGGTGGGCATCGCCCTGATGGTCATTACCAAACACGGGCGCAACATCCCCATTCCGTTCGGCCCTTATCTGGCCGGTGGCGGCCTAATCGCGCTGTTCTGGGGGCAGACGCTGACGCAGAATTATCTGCAACTGCTGGCATAGTGAAACTTCTGGTCGGATTAACGGGCGGCATCGGCAGCGGAAAAAGCACGGTATCCCGCCTGTTCGCCAAACTTGGCGCGCGTATCGTGGATACCGATCAAATTTCGCACCAGCTCACCCAAACCAACGGCGCGGCCATTCCCGCCATTCGCGCGACTTTCAGCGCGGAGTTCATCGACGGCCAAGGCGCGCTGGATAGAGCCAAAATGCGCGAACGGGTGTTTGCCGACCCCGATGCCAAACACCGCCTGCAAGACATCCTGCATCCGCTGATTCTGGCGCAAGCCAAAGCAGAGGCCACCGCCGCCAGCGAGGCACCCTACACCGTGGTCGTGGTTCCCTTGCTGTTCGAAAGCACACGCTACCGCGACTGGCTGCAACCCGTGATCGTGGTGGATTGCCCGGAGGATCAGCAAATCGAACGCACCATGCAACGCAGCCAGCTCGACGCAGCCGCTGTGCGCGCCATCATGGCGCAGCAAATTGACAGACAACAACGCCTGCAACTCGCCGATGAAATCATCCGAAACGACGGCGACTTGGACAGCTTGCGCGCGCAGGTCATAAAACTGCACGAAAGCCTGATAAATCGCTGAAAACCGATTGACGATAAGCAGCGCTGCCTATATCTTTCGCACCCAATCTATCCTCTCTTCTGCGTCAGACGAATGTGATCAATTACGAGTTTCCTCTCAACGAACGAGTGCGCACCATGTTGCGGCTGGAGGATCTCTTCTCACGCATTTCCCGCTTCATCGCCAGCCCGGAAAGCGCCGACCATCACGCTGCGCTAAATGTCCTGTTTGAAATTCTCGAAGTCGCTTGTCGCGCCGATCTCAAATCCGATTTGCTACAAGAGTTGGAACGCCAGAAAAAAATCCTTAACGCCTTGCACAATAATCCCGAAATTTCGGAAGACGCGCTGGACAGCCTGATCGCCAAAATTGACCAAGTCAGTGCCGACTTGTTGGGCATGAGCGGCAAAATCGGCCAGCACCTGCGCGACAACGAATGGCTGATGGGCATCAAGCAGCGCACCGGCATCCCCGGCGGGGTGTGCGAGTTCGACTTGCCCTCGTATCACTATTGGCAACACCAGCACGAAGACAAACGCCGCGCCGATTTGAATGTGTGGATACGTCCCCTGCTGCCGTTAAGCGATGCCATCGCTATTTTGCTCAACCTGCTGCGCGGAAGCTGCAAAGTGCATCATTTCGTCGCCCATCAAGGCACTTTCCAACAAATGCAAGGTGGTCGCTTGGCGCAAATGTTGCGCATCTCGCTAGCCCCCGAGCTTCAATGCATCCCCGAAATCAGCGCCAACAAATACGCGCTCAACATCCGTTTTGTCGAAGCCAACTACACCGCCAAGACCACGCTTTTCAATCGCGACGTGTCGTTCGATCTAACCTTCTGCTCCATGCAATGAACAAGCCGTTAATCGTCACCTGCCCGCACTGCGGCAAAGAACACGCGTGGGACAGTAACAACCGCTTCCGCCCGTTCTGCTGCGAACGCTGCAAAATGATAGACCTCGGAAAGTGGGCGAACGAAGAATATCGCGTCGAGCAACGCGAACAAGATCACGGCGATCAGGAAACCCAGGCTTGACGCAATAAAGCGATACCGTGCGCGCCGTGTTGCCACGCGGTCGGCATATCCTCAAGTTTCAAACCACCCAGCGCATACACCGGAATCGACGCACCCGCCGCTTGTGCCGCGAAATTTTCCCAGCCTAAATGCGGCGCACCCGGATGTGATAACGTCGGCAACACTGGACTCAGCAAGACAAAGTCACAACCCAATGTTTCCGCGCGGCGCAAATCTTCCGCGTTGTGACAGGAAGCCGCACACCAATCAATATCAGGCCGCTCGCGCATCTCGGCGAGTTGCGTCGAGGTCAACTGCACCCCGTCCGCACCTACTTCCTGCGCCAACTCCACATCGCCGTTAAGCAACACCCGCGCCCCGCGTGTTTGAGCCAACGCCACCACGCGCAGCGCCAACTCGCGCAACGCATCGGGAGAAAGATTCTTTTCGCGCAACTGCACCATCTGGAGACCCGCATCCAGCTTGGCTTGCAGCCTCATTAAGAATGGCTCTACCCCCAGTTCGGCGGCATTGCTGATGGCATATAAAGATGGCAATTCCAGCGCACGCAGGATGGGAGCGTTGGCAGGAAGCAGCGGCTCAACCGTAACCAGTCCCCTCTCCCCCCGGGAGCGGGCTAGGGTGAGGGAAGGTTGCCAAGCAAACTGCTGCCCCTCATGCGGATGCAACTCGCCAGACCACTCCGTCACGCGAAAGAAATTCAGGCGCACGGTGGCGTGCGGATAAGTAAACACGCGGGTGAGCCACGGATAAGCGGTTAACACCGTGATGCCCAGCTCTTCGTGCAGTTCGCGCACTAGCGCATCGTGCGCCGTCTCGCCCACCTCGATCTTACCGCCGGGAAACTCCCAATAGCCCGCCCAGATTTTATCGGGAGGGCGTTGGGCGAGTAGGAAAGAACCGTCAGGTTTTTGCAGAACGGCAGCGGAAACTTCGACGATTTTGTTTTTTGGGTTTATCGAGTTCAATGATGTATCTCTAACTGAAAATATTTTGCTGTTCATGATGTCTCCTCCTGCTCTCTATCTCACCGGGAGAGGGGACTAAACCGGATGCACCACAACACCAGTCAGTTTGCCGTTCAATCCGGCGAAGAAAATTCCCCGCCGAACCGTCTCATCAACTCCAACATCCCCGCCGCCTTATCCAGTGTCTCCTGATATTCCGCTTCGCATTCCGAATCGGCGACCAGCCCGCCGCCCGCCCAGCAGCGGATTTCATTCTCCGCATAGACGAGGGTGCGGATGGCGATGTTGGTGTCCATGTTGCCGTCGAAGCCGATGTAGCCGATGGCTCCGCAATACAGGCCGCGCCTATTTGGTTCGAGTTGTTCGATGATTTCCATCGCGCGTTGTTTGGGCGCACCGGTGATGGAGCCGCCGGGGAAGCAGCCGCGCAATACATCGAGCGCATCGCAACCATTTTTCAACTGCCCCTCCACGGTGCTAACCAGGTGATGCACGTTGGAATAACTTTCCACTTCAAATAATTTTGGAGCTTTGATCGAGCCGGGTTGGCAGCTTTTGCCGAGGTCGTTGCGCAGCAGATCGACGATCATCAAATTTTCCGCGCGGTCTTTGGGATGCTGGCGCAGCTCTTGCGCCAGCCTTGCATCTTCAACCAAATCTGAACTGCGCGGGCGTGTGCCTTTGATCGGCTTGGTTTCAACCCGGCCATTGCGCACCTGCAAGAAACGCTCTGGAGAGGCGCATAAAATCTGGGCTTGCGGCCAATCGAGAAAGGCGGAATACGGCGCGGGACTCAGTCGGCGCAGCGCTTGATAGGCGCTCCAGCCATCGCCGCTTGCCTGCGCTGCATAACGTTGTGCGAGGTTGACCTGGTAGCAATCGCCTTCGTGCAGAAATTTTTTCACGACATCGAAAGCGTTGCGATACGCATCCGGTGTGAAGTTGGAAGTGATCTTGCCCTGTACTTTAAACTCGGATTGTTCATTAAAACGTAGGTCGGGCTTTAGCCCGACTTGTCGGGTTGAAACCCGACCTACAACACCTTGATTTTTTAATGCCCAAAAATCTAATGGATAACCTGGCTTGAATGATGATGACGTTGCTCCAACCACCTTGCCCAGCCGTGCCAGAATTTGCGGCAACACGTTCGCGGTCTCGGCATAACGTTGACGCGACACCAAGCGCGCGCTTTGTTCGTGATGGTCAACGATGAGCGCCCAGTCGTAGATGGCGACGGCCATCTCGGGCAGATGTTCCAAATCTTGCGCGGTGTTGTTGATGCGGTGGTAGCGGCGCGCGAGGTCGTAGCTCCAATAGCCCAGCGCGCCTCCGGCAAACGGGATGTCTGGCATGGGCGCGAGCGGCTCGCCCAGATGTTGGCGCACGAGATCGAACGGGTCGAGCTTCGAGCATTGCACATTGCCGCAAATTTCGATTTCGGTTTGTTCGCCCCGCGTAATCAGGGTCAGCACAGGTTGCGCGACCAGAATGTCATATTGCCCCATGCCGCCGCTATCCAGCCAAGCCGCCCACGGCAGATCGCGGATTGCCGCGAAGTAGGCGCTGGCATCGGATTGGTAAGGGAGCGGAACGCTATACAACATCAATAATCCTTGAACAATTGTCCAGCTAAAGGCGAGCACGAATTATCCGTGTTTCGACCGGGCAAATCTGTGGCTGAAGCGAATTATTTCTGGATTTCTTGGACTCAAGAGCAAGAGATGGTGCTGCTCTTTTTGCAGAGGGACAGAATCCCTCCAGCGATCTGGATAATTTTTTGCCAGCATTTCTGCAAGGGACACAACTCCCTCCACATGCCGTGGCAATTTTCGGAATTTACCGTCCGAGAGCGGTGCGAGCCTTAACGCAATTGACCATTCGCCAACTTGAACCAACACCAAGCTTGATTCAAGGGGACAAGACCCTGCGCACTTTTTTCAAGCACGAAAACATTTCTACCGAGCCTGCCCGGCCCGCCATCCGTCAACCGTGAATCAGCCCCAATACTGCCTGTTCGGGGCTGCCTTCACAGCCTCCCGCCACATCAGTTGGGCTTGCTGATACCTGGTGTGGGAAAAGGCCAAGTCGCAGCCGGACGCACAGGAGCCGGAGCGGATGGGGCCGGTGCGGCAGCTGCCGGAGCAACTACTGGCTTGGCTACAACTACAGCCGGTTTCTTCGCTACAGCTTTCTTGGCGGCGGGTTTCTTTGCTGCCGGTTTTGCTGCGGCTGGTGCTGCTGCCGGTTTCTTGGCAACTGCTTTCTTGGCTACTACCTTCTTCGCTGCGGCCGGTTTTTTGGCTACAACTTTTTTGGCTGCTGCCGGTTTCTTCGCTACAGCTTTTTTAGCAGCGGGTTTTGCTGCTGCTTTTTTGGCTGCGGGCTTAGCGGCAACTGCTTTCTTGGCAACGACCTTCTTTGCTGCTGCCGGTTTCTTCGCTACAACCTTTTTGGCAGCGGGTTTTGCTGCTGCTTTTTTGGCTGCTGGCTTCTTGGCAACGACTTTCTTTGCTGCTGCCGGTTTCTTCGCTACAACTTTTTTGGCAGCGGGTTTTGCTGCTGCTTTCTTAGCTGCTGGCTTCTTCGCAACGGCTTTCTTTGCAGCCGCTGGTTTCTTGGCTACAACCTTTTTGGCAGCGGGAGCTGCTTTCTTGGCTGCGGGCTTCTTTGCTGCTGGTTTAGCTTTCTTTGCTGCTACCATTTCAACCTCCTTGAGTGATGAAAGTTAACAAAAAACAACTCTGCACTAGACAACTACTACACCTCCAACACACCGCCTAAGCGGCGTGAATGAAGCCCTTGCAACAGAGGCTGCCGAAGCAGCCTCTGTCAACGATCTAATCCCAGGACAGCGCACCGCCCGTTTGATATTCGGTAACTCGCGTCTCAAAAAAGTTCTTCTCTTTTTTGAGGTCTATCATCTCCGCCATCCACGGGAAGGGGTTGGTCGCCCCCTGATACAACACGTCGATACCGATTTGCTGGCAGCGGCGGTTGGCGATGAAACGCAAATATTCCTTGAACATAGTGGCATTCAGCCCCAGCACGCCGCGCGGCATGGTGTCTTCCGCATAGCGGTATTCCAGCTCCACGCCTTTCAGGAACAGGCCGCGAATTTCCTCGCGGAATTCCGCTGTCCACAAGTGCGGGTTTTCCAGCTTGATCTGGTTGATGACATCCACGCCGAAATTCAGGTGCATGGATTCGTCGCGCAAGATGTATTGATATTGCTCGGCTGCGCCGGTCATTTTATTCTGACGACCTAGCGCCAGAATTTGCACAAAGCCAACATAGAAGAACAAGCCTTCCATAATGCAGGCAAACACGATCAGGCTGCGCAGCAGCTTCTGGTCGTTTTCCGGTGTGCCGGTTTTGAAATCGGGATTGGTCAGCACGTCGATGAAGGGCAACAGGAATTCGTCCTTGTCGCGGATGCTGTCCACCTCGTGATACATGTTGAACACTTCGCCCTCGTCCAGACCCAGGCTTTCCACGATGTATTGATAAGCATGGGTATGGATCGCTTCTTCAAATGCTTGGCGCAACAGGTATTGGCGGCACTCTGGATTGGTGATGTGGCGATAAGTACCCAGCGCAATGTTGTTCGCGGCCAGACTGTCGGCGGTGCTGAAGAATCCCAGATTGCGCATCACCAGACGGCGCTCATCGTCGGTCAGGCCGTTCGGATTCTTCCACAGCGCGATGTCGGCGGACATATTCACT
>JAGVNQ010000215.1 GCA_020053195.1 Sideroxydans sp. | reverse complement strand
ATGAAAGATGACAAAACCCATACCCATGCGATGAACTTTAGTGAATTGGGGGGCGCGCAAGACAAAGGCAGCGATGAGACTGCAATAACAGTCGATAATTTGAATCTGTTTTACGGTGAATCCCAGGCGCTGAATTCCATTAGTCTTAAGATACCGAAGAATCAGGTGACCGCATTCATCGGCCCCAGTGGCTGCGGAAAATCGACGCTGCTGCGTTGTTTCAACCGCATGAACGATCTGGTCGATTCCTGCCGTACCACAGGCAGGATCATACTCGATGACAAGGACATCTTTGACGATGACGTCAATGTCGCCTTGCTGCGCCGACGTGTCGGGATGGTGTTTCAGAAACCCAATCCCTTCCCCAAATCCATCTATGAAAATGTCGCATATGGTTTGCGCATAATGGGTGTCAAGGATAGGAAGGTGCTCGACGAGGCAGTGGAAAAGGCGCTACATGGTGCAGCCCTGTGGAATGAAGTCAAGGATCGTTTGCAAGAGAGTGGTATGAGCCTGTCCGGTGGCCAGCAGCAGCGTCTGGTCATTGCACGTGCGATTGCCCTTGAGCCTGAAGTTCTGTTGCTTGACGAACCGACTTCTGCGCTTGATCCGATTTCCTCTGCCAAGCTTGAAGGGCTGGTCGAACAGATGAAGACTAAGTACACCATCATCATCGTGACCCACAACATGCAACAGGCGGCTCGGATTTCCGACTATACCGCTTATATGTATCTGGGCAACCTGATTGAGTTCGGCGACACGTCCAATGTGTTTACCAATCCGAAACAAAAAGAGACCGAGGACTACATCACCGGCCGTTTCGGCTGAGCTGTCGCCGCCTTTACCGATTACGGGGTAATGAAAAAACGCGCCGTGAGAGAAATCTCACGGCGCGGTTTTTTTGGATTCAAACTCGTAGGTGAAATTCACGCCGAGGTGCGAGCCGCTGTAGGGGGAGGTTCCAGCTCCAGAGTATGTGGTGCCATAGGTGGTGTAGGTTTTAAGCTGGTATTTTTCCGAAACGAAACGGAAGTTGAGCCAAGCCTGGGGAGCCACTTGGTAGCCGACCTCAGCCACAATACCCGTGGTACTTTCAAAGGTGGCATTATTAGTCAGTCCGCTGTATTCGGGAGAGTTGATAAAGCGCATACCGCCGCCGATACGGAAACGTTCTTTCCCTGTGTAGTAAGCCAACACCTCAATCGGGAAACGATTGAACGAAATGCTGCCATTGGAGCCACTTATGGAATCGAAATGGTAGTTGGCGCTTAACATCAGCGCGAGCGGCCTGGTTTCAAACTGGTAAAGACCGCCAACGCCGAATTGCATCAAAGCCCCGCCCTTGAGGTCAGCCGTGTCGCCGTTGGTATAAACGGCAGTGGCAATCGTATCCCCGCCGTAAGTCATGCCGCCGTTCACCACGATGTGCAAACCAGGTGGGGTGGGGGCGAGTTTGGGGGCGGCAGGTTGGCCTGCGGTGGGTTCGTCCGACAGCGCATGCGCGCAAACGGCAACAAGAAAAAGGGCAACTGCGGAGAGAGTCTGGGCAAGTAGTTTCACGACATCACCTTTCGTTTGGGTTAGGAATAAATTATTCCGGCGCGATTATATCCAGATAAATAAAACGCGATTATCTGAAATTCGTCCAAACCAAGGTTCGCGCTGGATTGCGCAGAAAGTGAAGGCCGCCTCTAAAAATTCAAAATTCTAAGCAAGACAAGGCGCGAACAAAAAATTGCGACGCAGCATATGTTTGATATGTAAGGAGCAATTTTTTGTGAGTAACGTAGTATTGCGACGAAGTTTGGATTTATAGAGGTGGCCTGAAATTCAGTGCCAGGTGATGGCCAGATAACACAAGAACTGTGAAACGGTAAAAGCCAACCACCAGCCGGAAGCGGCGAGCGCCGAAGAAACCTTGCTTTCACCGTCGTGCAGGTACAGTGCATAAACGCCAATTCCGTACATAAACAGCAGTCCCAAACCGATCCAGACGACGTTTATTGTGGAACTCATGATGTCACCAATTTTTGTTGTATTTGCGCCTAAGCGCGCTGGGCAATTTGAATGAAGGGTTGTTGATCGAAGTGTTGGAGCAGCGTTCTTTCCAACTCTTGCCGCCCGTCATTCTCGAAATGGGCCAACTCGATCTCGGTTAGAAACTTGCCATTCAAAATGCGGGTGAGCAGGCTGTTGCCTATC
This sequence comes from Sideroxydans sp., assembly GCA_020053195.1. GTDB lineage: Bacteria > Pseudomonadota > Gammaproteobacteria > Burkholderiales > Gallionellaceae > Sideroxyarcus. Next base: position 2,470 of record JAGVNQ010000215.1, on the reverse strand, counting down.
ATTTTGATGATCTTTTGCGGCGAGTTACTCAAGGTCGGCGGGATAATCAGTTGCATGGCGACCCGTTTCTCCGGGCAGATGTGGTGGTCGCTCAGCATCTGGATGTGGCGTGCGGAAATTTCATGGGCGATGCCTTTTTGGATGCTGATCCCTTGATCGTGTTGGTCGCAGTCGCACAGGAAGCGAACTCCCCAGTTGGTCTGGAAACACGGAGAATGGTGGTTGTCGTTCATTTGCATCTCCTTAAATTAAGAGTCGGGCAAAACCGACGGCATGGGTATGAAGTATCTGCTTTGACAACGCCGAGTCAATATATCGGACGGCCTATGTAACTCGCCGCGAGATATAGGTAATGCATATACCTCGGGCGAGAAAGGTATAGATAATCGCTCTGTCGCGGAATGCGGAAACGATATAATCGAAAGCGGCGGTAAGGTTCGCTACTGCTCAACCAATTCTGGAGATAAATAATCATGCGTAATCTGATCGTTGCCGCTATTGTCACGTTGTTCGTTGCCAACCCTGCTTTTGCCGCATCCTGTGCGGATCAAGCTGTCAGTAAAGCAGGCAAACCGCTGGCGGGAGCCGCCAAGGCAGCCTCCATCAAAAAATGCGAAAAAGATGCGGCTGCCTCTGCAACGGCGGCATGCGAAGCCAAGGCTTTGAGCAAGGATGGCAAGCCTTTGTCCGGCGCGGCCAAGAATGCTTCCGTCAAAAAATGTGTGGCCGATGCCGGGAAATAATCGGACATCAATTTTTTAACACTTTCCGGCGGGGTTATCCCGCCGGAGTTGTTTCAAAACATGCTCAACTGGCAAAACGGACAACCCTTTTCGGAACGTTTCGGCGATGTGTATTTCTCCGCCGATTCCGGCTTGGAAGAAACGCGTCACGTGTTTCTGCACGGCAATTTTTTAGTGCAACGATTCGCGGCCATGCAGGCGGGCGACAGCTTTTGCATAGGCGAAACCGGCTTTGGCACCGGGCTGAATTTTTTGTGCGCGTGGCAATTGTTTGAGCAAGTTGCGCCGCCGGGCACTAGTCTGGATTTTTTCAGCGTCGAAAAATATCCGCTGGAGGATGAAGAGCTGCGCGCCGCGCTGGTTTTGTGGCCGGAACTGGCGGTTCAAGCTGACACGTTGCACCAACGCTGGCAGCGGCGCGGTTTGGCCCAGGTTGGTTTCGAGGTGGGGAAGGTCGTGGTTTGGCAGCAAACACGCAATGGTGCGCGGTTCGCTGCCTGCTCCCTCCCCCTCCCCCTTGCAAGGAGAGGGTAGAAAACCGCACACTGCACTGGTCATCGGCGGCGGCATCGCCGTCACTTTGCTCGAACGCGCCGGACAACTCGACACTGTCGCTTCCGTTGCCGCGAACCCGAAATAAAGGAAAATGCGCACCATGAAAAAATCACCGCCCCCCGAGTACCCCGAAATCCGTGCAGGCCAATCTATTGAGCTGCTGAAAGCACTGCACATCCTGACGCGCGACGGCAAGATGAATCAGGATTCGCGGCGCAAGCTGAAGCAGGTGTATCACTTGTACCAGTTCATCGAACCCTTGCTGCAAGAGGTGGGCGGCGGGCTGACACTGGTGGATCACGGCGCGGGCAAGTCGTATTTGGGATTTATTTTGTACGATTTGTTTTTCAAAAACCTAAAACCCATCCCCACCCCAGCCCTCCCCTTGAAGGGGAGGGAGCAGGAACTCTCCCCCCTTCAAGGGGGGAGTGGGAGGGGGGATGGGGCAGATGTTTCGCATATCTACGGCATCGAGACGCGCGAAGAACTGGTTACGCATTCGCGCGAACTGGCGCAGCACTTGGGTTTTGGCGGCATGTCGTTTTTGAATCTGTCGGTGGCGGAATCCATCACATCGAGCCTGTTGCCCGCCCAAGTGGATGTGGTGACGGCGTTGCACGCCTGCGACACCGCGACCGACGATGCGATTCATTTTGCGTTGAAGAAGCAGGCCAAACACATCGTGCTGGTTCCCTGTTGTCAGGCTGAAGTCGCCGCCGTGTTGCGCAAGAACAAAGGCAAGCAACTGGCGAAAGAAGCGCTCGCCGAGTTGTGGCGGCATCCCATCCACACGCGCGAATTCGGCAGCCATCTCACCAACGTATTGCGCTGTTTGCAACTGGAGGCGCATGGCTACCAAGTCACCGTGACCGAGTTGGTGGGCTGGGAACATTCGATGAAAAACGAGCTGATTATCGCCAGCTACAAAAACCTGCCGCGCCAGCGCGCGGCGCAGCGTTTGCACGAGGTGTTGCACAGCGTGGGGCTGGAGGAAATGAACGAACGGTTTTTTGTGGGAAATTGAAAAGCGCACTGCCCGCGAAGGCGCATGAATAGGCGATCTACGTTGTGTGATCGCGAATTCAAGTTCGAAATGCGACAGGGGTAGGCATTAGATTGAAGAGTACCTCACGCGGAGTTTTGTAGCCAAGCTTCTTGCGCGGACGATCATT
>JAGVNQ010000092.1 GCA_020053195.1 Sideroxydans sp. | reverse complement strand
GCATCCAGTGGTTGGCGCAACCGGCGATGTACTTCTCCCACGCCCACTTGTATTTGAACGGCACCAACTGGTTCACGTCGGCAGTGCTGTTGATGATGCGCTTGTCTTCCACGCGAATGCGTCCGGTGGAGGTGGATGCGATGGTGTAAGTATGTTCGTTGGAATCGGCTTGCATGGCAGCGCTGATGCCCATGGATGCCGCGCGCACACCTGCTTGAGCGGTGGTTGGCGTGATGTCGTCTTCAAAATTTAGCATGGTATTCCTTTGTCACTTTGGTTCGCTGCACTATGCCGCGAACTGATTTGTCTTTGCGACACTCGTCGCATTCCAATGTAATTTTCCCGCTCTCGCGGCTTACCCCGAATAAGCCGGATTGTGGCTGCGACATAACCAAAAGGTTTGTCTGCGCCACGCTCCGAAAAACGTTCCTTTCACTGGCACGCCTCACACTCGGGATTATCAATCGAACAAAACTGCGTTTCTTTTGCCGCCGGTGCAGCCGACAAATCGCCCGAGTCACCGCCGTTCGATACGGCATTCAACGCACCGGCGCGCGAGGTGGATTTTTCTGCCGAGGTCGCGCCCATGGCGCGCAGGTAATAGGTGGTCTTCAAACCGCGCACCCATGCCAGCTTGTAAGTCTCGTCCAGCTTGCGCCCGGACACGCCGGACATATAGATGTTGAGCGATTGCGCTTGGTCTATCCATTTCTGGCGGCGCGAGGCGGCTTCGATCAGCCACTGCGGCTCAACCTCGAACGCGGTGGCATACAGTTCACGCAACTCGGCGGGAATGCGGTCTATCTTGGCCAAAGTGCCGTCGAAATATTTGAGATCGGCGATCATCACTTCATCCCACAAACCCAGCGCTTTCAGGTCTTTCACCAGATGTTCGTTGATGACGGTGAACTCACCGGACAGATTCGATTTCACAAACAGATTTTGATAAGTCGGCTCGATGCAGGCCGACACGCCGATGATGTTGGAGATGGTCGCGGTCGGCGCAATCGCCACGCAGTTGGAGTTGCGCATACCGAATTGGCGGATGCGCGCGCGCAGCGTTTCCCAATCCATGCTGGACGACATATCAACTTCAACATAGCCGCCGCGCTGTTCGCGCAGCATGTCCAGACTGTCTTGCGGCAAGATGCCTTTGTCCCACAAGCTGCCGCGATAGCTGGCGTAGCGACCGCGCTCCTCCGCCAATTCAGTGGAAGCCAGATAGGCGTAGTAGCACACCGCCTCCATCGAACGGTCGGCGAATTCGACAGCCGCATTCGATGAATAGGGAACACGCAAATCGTGCAGGCAATCCTGAAAACCCATGATGCCGAGGCCGACCGGACGGTGTTTCAGGTTGGCATTGCGCGCTTTGGCCACCGCGTAATAGTTAATGTCGATCACGTTATCCAGCATGCGCATGGCGACACTCACCGTGCGCTTGAGCTTGTCGTGGTCGATCTGCCCCGCTTGCGCATGGCCTTGCGGATACAAGTGCGCAGCCAGATTAACCGAGCCGAGATTGCACACCGCGATTTCACTGTCCGAGGTGTTCAGCGTGATTTCGGTACACAGATTGGAGCTGTGCACCACACCCACATGTTGCTGCGGACTGCGGATGTTGCACGGGTCTTTGAAAGTGACCCAGGGATGTCCAGTCTCGAACAGCATGGTCAACATCTTGCGCCACAGCGACTGCGCCGGGACTTTCTTGAACAGCTTCAGTTCGCCGCTGGCGACTTTGGCTTCGTAAGCCACATAGGCTTTTTCGAATTCGATGCCGAATTTGTCGTGCAGGTCGGGACAATTCGAGGGCGAGAACAGCGTCCACTCCGCACCTTCCATCACACGCTTCATGAACAAGTCGGGAATCCAGTTCGAGGTATTCATGTCGTGCGTGCGGCGGCGGTCGTCGCCGGTGTTCTTGCGCAGTTCCAAAAATTCTTCGATGTCCAGATGCCAAGTTTCCAGATATGCGCACACCGCACCTTTGCGTTTGCCACCCTGATTCACCGCCACGGCGGTATCGTTCACCACTTTCAAGAACGGCACCACGCCTTGCGATTTGCCGTTGGTGCCTTTGATGTGGCTGCCCAAAGCGCGCACGTTGGACCAGTCATTGCCCAGTCCGCCCGCGAATTTCGACAGCAACGCGTTCTCTTTCAACGCTTCGTAGATGCCGTCCAGATCGTCCGCCACCGTGGTCAGATAACACGAAGACAACTGCGAACGGCGCGTACCCGCATTGAACAAGGTCGGCGTGGAACTCATGAAGTCGAAGCTGGACAGCAGGCGGTAAAACTCGATAGCGCGTTCTTCGCGGTTGATCTCGTTCAGGCTCAAGCCCATCGCCACGCGCATGAAGAAAGCCTGCGGCAATTCGATGCGCTGGCTGTCGATATGCAGGAAATAGCGGTCATACAGCGTTTGCAGCCCCAGATAATTGAATTGCAGATCGCGGCTGGCATCCAGCGCCTTGCCCAACCGATCTAGGTCAAACTGCGCCATGTCTTCGTTCAACAATTCAGCCGCGATACCACGCTTGATGAATTTCGGAAAATATTCGGCGTAGCGCGATGCCATGTCGGCCTGCACCACTGCCTCGCCGATAATCTCGCAGCAAATGTTGTTGAGCAACAAACGCGCGGTGACAAAACTGTAGGCCGGATCTTGTTCGATCAGCGTGCGCGCGGAAAGAATGGCACACTTGCGCACTTCCTCGATGGCGACCCCGTCATACAAATCCTTGAGCGTGAGCTTGAGAATTTTGTCCGCATCGACCGCCGCACCCAGCCCGATACAGGCCGACTCGATTTGCGCATGCAACTCCGCTACATCCAGCGGACGCACCACTTCGCCGTCTTTCACGTTCAGCGTGTGCGCCGTCACCGCCTTGGTTTTGGCGCGTTCGCGCGAACGTTGCTCGCGGTACAACACATAAGAACGGGCCACATCGTGTTCGCCGGAACGCATCAGCGACAGCTCGACCTGATCCTGAATATCTTCAATATGGAACGTGCCACCGTGCGGTTGGCGACGCACCAATGCATTCACCACGGCAGCAGTCATCTGCTCGACCAGCTCGCGCACGCGCGCCGAGGCCGCACCTTGACCGCCGTTCACGGCCAAAAACGCCTTGGTCATGGCGATGGAAATCTTGGCCGGCTCGAACGCGGCCACCGACCCGTTGCGGCGAATAATCTTGTATTGATCCAAGGATATTGATGCTGAAGCGGCGGAATCGGAATCTTTGTGTGTGAACACGGCGGCGGAAGTAGATGGAAAAACACCTTCGGATGCATGCAACATGTAACTCCCCCTTTGGAATACTGAAGCTGATCCGGCCGCAACGCCAAAATCAGCCGAAAATCAAAAACCACTACATCTAGTGGTTGAACCATCGAATTGGCGCTGATTCTAGTGCTTGATGAAATTTATGCAAGAAGAATTTTGGCCTATATATTTTTTGGAGGCCCTTGACGCGAGCGCCACCGCAAACGCGACACGTGTGATCCCGAAAAAACCGATGTCCGCAGAATTTTCAGCGCAAAAACAAGTAGTCTTTTTGGACTACTCGCTCATGTTTTTTGCAGGGATGGAACTTGGACGCATTGAAAGCAGCGGAAGGTCTTGCCGATGTTCATTGGGCTTGTTTGAGATTGCTATCCCAGTCAAAAAACAGACCGGGATCGGTTTTACGAGTTTGCGCCTAATGCTACGAAGCTAGACCCGTGATTCCCATGCGTGAAGAAGCCCTATTGACGGGCATCTTCATCAAGTGGCGAGTTGATTTTGTAAACAATTCGAGTCTGACCCCATTTTTCAACTGGTTAAGCGTTTTGCGTGGATTTGCGGGAAGCTTGTAGAAAGGATGCGGTGTAAGATTGTGAGTGCATGCATGGCAGGGTCTCCTTCGCAGTTTGGTCGCTACGAATGAGATAACTAACCTGCCTTGCATGTGCTGTTTTGATGCGAACGCTACGCGCTAGTTTGTTGAAATGCAACGGGGTTTTATGGGGAGACCTCAGAGTCTGACCCCATTTTCACATGCCATTTTCACAATGATTATTCCTCCCTAAAGAATCTGTTGCATGGACAGTTATTCACCGATACTTCTTTACGTTCACAGTAGTTCAAACAAGCTTCATAAGATGGCTGCCCGCTAAAAAAACCCGTACCCTCCCAGCCATCTTTAATACGAATCAATTCACCACAACTCGTCCCCCCCGAGCCTTTAGTAACCGGCTCCCTCAGGATGGTTTTGTACTCCGGCTGGAAATAACCGCTGACGATCTTCTGTATCGCCTCTGCGGGCACCGGGTTCTTGCCGATCTGTTTGGCCTTTTCGTCCGGCAATGAAAGGATCAAATTCGGTGTCCTGATTTCTGCGGGGAGTTCCTGCAGCGGGATGCGTTTCCATTCCCCGCCTTCGTGTTTGAAGATGACATAAGGCGGATTGGGTCTTCCCCATTTGTTGTAGGCCAGACAGCCCATGGGGTTCGCCACGACGTATGCAATTCCCTGATGTACATCCATCAGCATAGGTAACAAGGTGGCGCTTCCCACGTCCTTGCTGAAATGGTCTTCCCAAACAATCGTTTCATCTGTGCCGGGCATCTTCCATTCGAGTCGCTGCTCGCTGTAAGGCGGGTCTTGGAACAATTCATGCCGCCCGCCATGCTCGACAGTGCGTTTGATGATGATCTTTTGCCCATCGTGCAGCAGCACTTCTTCCTTCCAGCTATCCGAACATGCGCTCATGCTCACACTCGCCATCAGAATCAATCCCAGCCTTGCGATTCGCTGCATCAATGTTTGCGGAATGATGTTCATGCCGCCCTCCTTCCCTCTTTCCCCGCAACGCCCGTCAATAGGCGTTCCACGCACCAATGCCTTGTAGATGCCCGTCTTTACTGCCTTCCCGTCAAGCGCGCTTTTGAAGTTCTGGTTTGTCGTATGAATGCTCATGCTGTCTCCCATGTTGCTGCCGTTCCCTGAATACCGAATTCCATCCAATCTCACCGCTCCCTCCCCGCCTCCTGAAACGCCCCCATCACCGGCGACAGCAAATATTCCAGAATGGTTCTCGTACCCAGATGTATCTCCGCCGTCACCTGCATCCCCGGACTCAAGGCATGGCGCACGCCGTTGACGATGAGTTCCTGCGCTTTGAGGTCAACCAACGCGCGGTAGGAGGACGGTTGGCCGTTGGGAGATTGGCTGGTTTGCGCTGAGGAAATGAAATGGGGTCAGACTCGATTTCTTTTCCATCTAAATCAATATTGTTGTTTGGTGACTTCGGCTTGGGTCTTGTCGAGTTTGTCGCTGCGGCCACCGTTGGCGCGATGAGTGTGCGCAGAGTGATGTATGTTTATGTGAGCCAGTTGGTTCATGGCCTTACGTTAGCTTGTGCCCTTATCCGGGTCAACGGGAAAAATGGCCTATATTCTTCCTCCTTTACCGCAACGCCTTCCAATCGGCGATTTATTTCATGCCCTTGATGGCGAAGTCCATATTCATTGACTTGTGACCTATTGAAATATCCGGGTTTTACTCGATTTTTAAACGTCACCTCCTTGGGGAGGCGCATGAATAGGCAATCTACGCGATGTGCAAGGCGTAGATGCCCTATCCATGCGCTTCTTCACGAGGTGGGTGTTGTAAAACGGAAAAATCGTAGTTATTTGACTTGTTGCAGATAGCGCGCCCAGTCGAGAAACGGACCGGGGTCGGTTTTGCGCACGGGCGCGATGTCGGAATGCCCGACGATGCTGCGGATGGGGTAGTGACGTTTGAGATAGCGGGTCAATCTGGACAGGGCTTGATATTGCGGCGAATCGTAGGGAACGGAATCGCTGCCTTCCAGTTCGATGCCAATCGAAAAATCGTTGCAGCGACTGCGCCCTTGCCATTCCGATACACCCGCGTGCCACGCGCGGCGGTTGCACGGCACGAACTGGATAATGCCGCCGTCGCGCCGCACCAGAAAATGGGAGGAAACTTTCACGCCCTGCAACTGCGCATAATAAGGATGAGCGGTGCAATCGAGCGTGTTGGTGAAAAACTGCTGAATAGCCGGGCCGCCAAACTCGTCCGGCGGCAGGCTGATGTTGTGGATGACCAGCAAGGTGACAGGCGTATGCGGCGGGCGCGCATCGTGGTTCGGGGAAGCAATGCGCCGCACGCCGCTTAACCAGCCCTGCGCATCGAATTTCATACCAGATAATCCGGCAAAACCGATTCGCTCCTTCCCCCTTGCAGGGGGAAGGTTGGGATGGGGGTAGAGTTAAGGAACGGTAGCGTTTCTACCCCCACCCTAACCCTCCCCCTGCAAGGGGGAGGGAATGTGGCGACGATAGTAATATTTGGTTTCATTCCTGCTTGTCCTGCTCGGTGATGGACAACCTGTCCATGCGGTAACGCAGCGCGCGGAAAGTGACCCCGAGTATCTTGGCGGCGGCGGTGCGGTTGAAATGGGTGCGTTGCAAGGCTTCCAGCAGCGCTTCGCGCTCAACCCGGTCCAGATAATCGGTGAGCGGATATTTGCCCGAGCCTTCGGCTTTGTCGGTCGGCGTGGTTGAGCGCAGAGGGGCAAGCTGCAAATCGTCGGGCGTAATCACACCGTCGGCGCACAACGCCACCGCCCGTTCGATAATGTTCTCCAGTTCGCGCACGTTGCCCGGAAAATCGTAGCCCGCCAGCGCCTTCAGCGCCGCGCCGGAAAAATGTACTTTGGACTCGCCGCACAAACGCTGCAAAAGTCTTCCGGCAATTTCCGGCACGTCCTCGCGCATCTCGCGCAATGACGGCATGTGCAGCGCGATCACATTCAAGCGGTAATACAAATCCTGGCGGAAGCTGCCATCAACCACACACTTGGCCAAATCTTTATGGGTCGCACTCAGAATGCGCACATCCACCACTTCTTCTTCGGTCGCGCCGACGCGGCGCACCTTCTTCTCCTGAATCACGCGCAGCAACTTCACCTGCATCGCCAGCGGCAGATCGGCCACTTCGTCCAGCAGCAACGTACCTTGATTCGCCGCCTGGAAAAAACCTTCCTTATCCTTGTCCGCGCCGGTAAACGCGCCTTTGCGATAACCGAAAAATTCGCTTTCCATCAAGTTTTCCGGGATCGCGCCGCAGTTCACCGCGACGAAAGGCTGGTCGCGGCGCGAACTTTTTTCCACGATCAGCCGCGCCGCCAATTCTTTGCCGCTACCCGATTCGCCGTTGATATGCACCGGTGCCTGGCTGCGCGCCACGCGCTCGACCAGATCGCGCACTTGCTGCATCGCGGGCGAATTGCCCAGCAACGACGAGGTTCCATCAGTATGTTTTTCCTGCTTGCCGGGCAGGCGCAACGCGGAACTGACCAGCGCACGCAATTGATCCAGCGCCACCGGTTTGGACAGATAATCGAACGCGCCAGCCTTGAGTACCGCCACCGCATTCTCCAAATTGCCGTGCGCGGTAATCACCGCCACCGGCACATCCAGATTGAGCTCGGCGATATGGCGCACCACCTCCACGCCCTCGCCGTCCGGCATGCGCATATCGGTCAGGCACAAATCGAATTTCTGCGAATCCAGACAGGCGATCGCCTGTTTCACCCCGCTGGCGCGCACCACGTCCAGCCCCATGCGCGACAAAGCCAACTCCAGCAATTCCAGAATATCCGGCTCATCATCGACAATCAGTACACGCGGAATAGCTGCTCTCACGGCAATTCTCCATTTTCAAGGTTCGGCTTCGCGGCAAACGTGATACGGAAACACGCCCCTTCATTTTCCCGCTGGTAATAGTCTAGGCGCGCACCGTTGGCTTCGCACAACTCGCGCGCGATATACAGCCCCAGCCCCGTGCCCCGCGCATCGGTGGTGTGGAATGGCTCGAACAATTTCGGTATCGCCTCTTGCGCCACGCCCGGGCCGTCATCCCGCACTTCGAGCCAGGCGCGCCCGCCATCTCCGTTATCCACTCGCAGGCGCACGCTGCCCGCCGATTTCTGGCTGTAGCGCAATCCGTTGCGGCACAAATTCCACAACACCTGCTCAAAATGCCCGCGATCGAAATACACGACGCAGGGCTGCGCGACAGCCAGCGCAAAAATTTCGCGCGAAATATTTTCGACCTGGCACAAGGTATCGAGGAATTCCGGCAGCCGTAATGCCAAGTCAATCGGTTCGGACTGCGCGCGGTCACGCCGGTTGATCTGCATCACGTCCTGCACGATGCGGTTCAGGCGCGAGGTGTTATCCAGAATGATTTGCAGCAAACGCTCTTTGGCCGGGTCTTGCGCGCCCTCCTTCAACAGCTCGGTGGCATAGCTGATGGACGACAACGGGTTGCGCACTTCGTGCGCGATATTCGCGGTGAGCCGCCCCAATGCCGCGAGCTTGACCTGGCGCGCCTGCTCCTGCGCGCGCTGCATATCTTCCAGCACCAGCACCACGCCCCAAAAACCCTGGCGCTCGACCGGCAGAAAGCGCACGCGCACCAATTGCTTGGTCGCGGGCAAGCGCAACACCTCGTGCCCCAGCGCCTTGTTCTGCCGCCACCCGGCGTACATCGCTTCCAATAGCGGCGAACATTCGCCCAGGCTGACTTGGGTGGTGGCCGGAAAAAAATAACCCAGCAAACGCTCCGCCCCGGGATTGAATTGCCGCACCATGCCGCGCTCGTCCACCACCAGCACGCCGTCCGGCATATCCTGGATCATCAGCCGGTTGGCTTCGGCCATATTGGACAAATCCACGCCGCGCTTAAATGCCAGCCGTTCGCTGGCCACGGCATATTTGGACAAAGTATGCGCCAGCCAGGCCACGGCAAAATACGACATACTCAAAATACCGGCCTGCACGAACTGCCCCACCACCGCTTCGCTCACCAGCACGGCATAGCTGTGCTCCAGCAAAATAGCGATACTGGCCAGCGCCGCATACAACAAAGTGATACGGCCCCGGCTGATCAGCCCGGCAAACGTCAACGACACCAGCAACAACATGCCCAGATTGCTTTGAATGCCGCCGCTGAAATAAATCAGCAGCGTGATACACACAATATCGACAAGCTCCTGGAAAGCCAGTTGCCAGCCCGGACGCGGGCTGCGCAGCATGATCGCCACCACCGACAGGATAGTCAGCAAGGAATAGCCGGAACTGATCCAGAAGAAAACCGACTGCTCGGCGATATTCAACGACAACGCGACGGAAAACTGCGCGGCCAAAAACATCAACAGTCCGCCGAGAACCAAGCGATAAAAATTATAGAAACGCAGCGAACGCCAAAGACTGTCCGGCGAGAGTGGCTCTGCCGTCGGCATATTGAGAACCAGCCAGGAAAAAGGGGATTGACTATCCCGCATGGAAATTATTTTGCCTCGTGCTCGCGGCGATGCGCTTCGCTGCAATAGAAATTGCCGCCCGCCAGAAGGCTTTCGCTCTTGGGCAAATGCACCCCGCAACGCGCGCAACGCACCATATCTTCACTCGTGGCCGGCACATCCTGCTTGGGCGCTTGCTTGCGGAAAGAGCGCAGCAGCAGATAAACCACCACAACCACGGCCAGCAAAAACAGTAAGCGACTCATATCCAAGCTCCACAAATATACGTACGACAACGGCTGAAAAATTTCACGAACGATGATAGCACACCCGCCCGTACCGCCCGCCAGCGCGGGCTGTACGGCTGGTACAGATATTGCTGAAATTCAGGCTCCCTCATTTTTTACGACAAGGAACATTATGTTATTCGACGCTTACGAACAAAAAGGCCTGCTGTTCAACATGAACTTCAAAGAGTCTGCAGGCAGTTTCGCGGCTTATCGCGGCGACTTGGTGCTGGCACTGGGTGAGGTGGGCGATGCCCACGGTCACCGCATGCCGCCCACTGCCACCATCAAAAACACTATCGTGCTGGCCGAGAACGACAAGATCAAACTTTACGTCGGCAGCTTGGACGAACTGTCGCTGCTGCCCCAAGTGCTGGACTACTATCAGGCCGATTTCGCACCGGACGTGCGCATCATCCTGTTCGTGGTGAACATCAACAAGCCGCTGGTGATTGAAGTCGGCGGCTTGAGCATCGCCGCCATCGGCATGCAGGAAGGCTTGATCTGGAACGAACTGATCGACATCGCCGCACTGGACAAAAGCGATTTCAAAGGCCAGTCGCCCGCCGAAAAGATCATCACGGTTTACAAAGCGCTGGGCGATTACAAACCCAAGGGCGACAAAGTGTCGTATGAAGAAGCATTGACGCGCACCGTGGAACTGAAACGCGCGGGACGCGGGCCAGTGTAATTTGTCGTTGCCGCTTGTTGGCTTTCCAACAATCGGCAACCCAACGAGGAGTATAAATGTCGCGCATCGGCCTATTTTTCGCCAGCAGCACCGGCAACACGCGGCGCATCGCCAAAGCCATCAAAAAAAGATTCGACGACGACACCATGGCCGACGCGCTCAACGTCAACAAAGCCAGCGCGGAACTGATCGCCGGATATTCACGGTTAATTTTCGGCACCTCCACGCTGGGCGGCGGGCAACTGCCGGGGGTATCCACCGATTGTATGGGCGGCGGCTGGGAAGAGTTTTTACCCAAACTGCAAGACGTGGATTTCAGCGGCAAAACTGTCGCCTTGTTCGGACTGGGAGACCAGCAAAAATACCCGGACGAATTTGTCGATGCGATGGGCATCCTGTACCAATTTTTCGTTGCGCGCGGCGCGCAAGTGGTCGGCGCTTGGCCTGCCGACGATTACGACTTCATTGCCTCAAAAGCCTTGATGGATGACGAGTTCGTCGGGCTGGCGCTGGATCAAGAAAACCAAAAGAACCTCAGCGACGCGCGATTGGAAGCGTGGTTAAAGCTTATCGCTCCCGAGTTTGGATTACCCCTTTAGGGTTCGGCGATTTTTATGTCCACAAACGCCAAAACCACCGACCGCTACCTCAGCTTCGACGGCATAGACTGCAACGGGAACGCGCGCCGCATCATGCAATTGATAGAGCAACATCAGGATGCGCAAAATCCGTTCTGGGCCTATTTCGCCGCCAAACGCCGACCCCGCAGCGGCCCGCTGCCGGATGATTTATTTCTGGTGCATTGCCATCTCAACCAAATACGCGAACTGTTCGAAGAACACGGCGACCCGCAAGCGCTGGCTTTGTTGTCCGAACTTGAAGAAGAGTGTTGTTAAAGCGGGAGTAAAGCGCGAGGCATCTCCCGCCAAACAATGCGGGACGAAAAACACCTATAACGGTCACGCCCCATGGCGAGGCTATTTCGCGTCAAATCGTGCAGAACACGTCGCGCATCATCCCTACCAATTTGACGGTGCGCGGGTCGCCGATGCGGTAGAACACGCGGTTGGCATCTTTGCGCGTGGCGAGTACGCCTTTGTCGCGCAGGATGGCGAGGTGTTGCGAGATGTTGCTTTGCGAGGTGCCGACGTTATCCACAATGTCCTGCACGCTGAGTTCAGCGTCCGCCAACACGCACAGGATTTTGAGGCGCAGCGGGTGGGCGATGGCCTTCATCGCCAGCGAGGCTTGCAGAATGTCCTCGTCTTTGTCGATCAATTTTTTTTTCATGTTGTGATAACTCCCCTTGATGCGGGGGCTGACGCGCCCCGAAATCGGCTAAAATCGGTCACAGCCATATCGGCCAGCGCCCGTTGGATTAGCAACTGCTTATATTTTGATATTGTGGTGAACAAAAAGCCAGCATGACAGACATTTTCCCCAAAAAGATCACCCCCGTGCTCCTGCTCATTCTCGACGGTTTCGGTTACCGCGAGGATGCTGACTTCAATGCGGTCGCCATGGCGCGCAAGCCGAACTGGGACAATTTGTGGGCGAATTATCCGCACACGCTCATCAATACGTCCGAATTGCGCGTCGGGCTGCCCAAGGGACAGATGGGTAATTCCGAGGTGGGGCATTTGAACATCGGCGCGGGGCGCGTGGTGTATCAGGATTTGACCAAGGTTGATCTGGCGATTGAAAACGGCAGTTTTTTCAGTAATTCCGCGCTGGTGCAGGCGGTGACAGCGGCCAAACAACGCGGCACAGCGCTGCATATTCTGGGCTTGCTGTCGCCCGGCGGGGTGCATAGCCACGAGGCGCACATCCACGCCATGCTGGAACTGGCGACACGCGCCGGGCTGAAACAAATATATCTCCACGCTTTTCTCGACGGGCGCGACACACCGCCACGCAGCGCGAAACAGTCACTGCAAGCCTTGCAGGAGAAATGCGCGCAACTGGGTGCGGGACGCATTGCTTCCATTGTCGGGCGCTTCTATGCCATGGACCGGGACAACCGCTGGGAGCGGGTGCAAGTCGCTTACGACATGCTCACGCAAGGTGTTGCGCCGTTTGCCGCGAGTGATGCTGTGACTGGGCTGGATGCGGCTTACGCACGCGGCGAGAACGACGAGTTTGTGCAAGCCACGGTCATCGGCGAACCCACCGCGATGCAGGACGGCGATGTCGTGGTGTTCATGAATTTCCGCGCCGACCGCGCGCGCGAAATCACGCGCGCCTTGACCGACAAAAAGTTTGACGGCTTCGCGCGCAGTCGTTTCCCCAAGCTGGGCAACTTCACCACCTTGAGCAGCTACGGCGAAGATTTTCATCTGCCCTGCGCTTACACCGCCGACAGCATCCACAACGGCTTCGGCGAATATCTTTCCAACTTGGGCTTGAAACAATTACGCATTGCCGAAACGGAAAAATACGCCCACGTCACTTATTTTATGAACGGCGGCAAGGAACAGCCCTACCCCGGCGAAGACCGCGTGTTGGTGCCTTCGCCCAAAGTGGCCACTTACGATTTGCAGCCGGAGATGAGCGCGTTCGAGGTCACCGACAAACTGGAAGCGGCGATCCGCAGCGGGCAATATCAGGCCATCCTGTGCAACTACGCCAACGGCGATATGGTCGGACATAGCGGCATCATGGAAGCGGCGGTGAAGGCGGTGGAAGCATTGGATGTATGTGTTGGGCGCGTGGTACAGACCATGCTGGAGTGCGGCGGCGAAGTGCTGATTACTGCCGACCACGGCAACGCGGAGCAGATGCTGGATAGGGAAACCAAACAGCCACACACCGCACACACGCTGAACCTGGTGCCGTTCGTTTACATCGGACGCAAAGCGGAAATGGCGCAAGCGGGCGCAGGTGCGTTGCAGGATGTTGCGCCGACTTTGCTGGCGATGATGGGCTTGCCGCAACCGCCGGAAATGACCGGCAAGTCGCTCATCCATATTCTGTGAAAGTGCTGCGTTTCGTTCTGTTGTTCACCCTGCTGCTGGCAGGCACGGCGCACGCCAGCAAACAGGACGATCTGGCGAAACTGCAAAAACGCATCGCGGCCTTGCAGCAGGATTTCGAGAAAACCAACGATTCGAAGTCGGAAGCAGCAGACGATTTGCGCGAGTCCGAACGCGCCATCAGCGACAGCAACCGAAAATTACACGAACTATCCCTGCGCCAGCAAAGCGCCAACCGCGAACTGACGCAATTGCAGCAACAGGCCGCCGCGATGGAGCGGGAAATGCTGGGGCAACAAGCCATGCTCGGGCGGCTGTTGTACCAGCAATATCTGGACGGTGGCGAGCAGGACTATCTCAAACTGCTGCTCAACAACGACGACCCCAACCAGATCGCGCGCGAATTGCACTACTTCGAATACATTGCGCGCAACCGCGCCTCCACGTTACATTCCTTGCGCAGCAGCTTGTCCAAGCTACAAGCGGTGACCGATCAATCGCGGCATAAAAGCGAGGAGATCGCCGCGATGCGCGCCGATGAGCAAACCCAGCGCCAGCATCTGGAACGCGACAAACGTGCGCGCCAACAGATGTTGCACAAAATTGCGCTGCAACTGAAACAACAGCGGCGCGAACTGGGGCGTTTGCAACGCAACGAAAGCCGCTTGTCGCAATTGGTCGCCAAGCTGGCGAATATGTTGCCCGACAGCGGATTGAACCAAGTGGCATTCAAGACGCTCAAAGGCAAGCTGGCGCTACCGGTGAAGGGCAAGGCGAACAACCAGTTCGGCGCGCGCCGCCCGGAAAGCGGCCTGTTGTGGACCGGCTGGTTTTTGCGCGCGGCGGCCAACCAGCCAGTGAAAGCTGTGGCGGGCGGCAGCGTGGTGTATGCCGACTGGTTGCGCGGTTACGGCAACCTGCTAATCATCGACCACGGCAAAGGTTATATGAGTTTGTACGGCAACAACGAGACCTTATACAAGCAGGTCGGCGACAGCTTGCGCGGCGGCGATACGATAGCCGCCGTGGGCAGCAGCGGCGGCAATGAAGATTCCGGTTTATACTTCGAGCTAAGATTCGAAGGAAAGCCGTTCGATCCAAAACCTTGGATCAAGAAACGATAATTTTTAAAGGTGATTTTAATGAGCAGTCGTATTGAGAAATTCGGGTTGGTCGGTGTGGGTCTGTTGGCGGGCGTGCTGGTCAGTTTTCACTTTGCGGCCATCGCCGACAAAGACACGCCGCTGCCGTTGCCGGTGGAAGAGCTGCGCGCCTTCTCCGAAGTATTTGGCCGCATCAAGAGCGACTACGTCGAACCCGTCAGCGACAAAAAACTCATCACCGAAGCAATCAACGGCATGTTGAGCGGGCTGGACCCGCACTCCGCTTATCTGGACGCGGAAGGCTTCAAGGAATTGCAGGTCGGCACGCAGGGCGAATTCGGCGGGCTGGGCATCGAAGTCGGTATGGAAGACGGGCTGGTCAAAGTGATTTCGCCGATTGAAGACACACCCGCCTACGAGGCCGGAATCAAAAGCGGCGACCTGATTATCAAGCTGGACGACACACTGGTGAAAGGCCTGACGCTGAACGACGCGGTGAAGCGCATGCGCGGCAAACCGGGAAGCAGCATCAAGCTCACCATCGTGCGCAAAACCGAAACCAAACCTTTGCAGATCAGCGTGACGCGCGCCGTCATCAAGGTGAAGAGCGTCAAATCCAAGCTGATCGAACCGGGCTACGCGTTTGTGCGCATCACCCAATTCCAAGAACACACCGGCGAAAATCTGGCGACCGCGCTGACCAATCTGCGCAAACAAAACAACGGCGAATTGCAAGGCTTGGTGCTTGACTTGCGCAACGATCCGGGCGGTTTGCTGACCGGCGCGGTAGGCGTGTCGGCGGCTTTCCTGCCCAAAGATGCGCTGGTGGTTTACACCGAAGGCCGCACCGAAGATGCCAAGATGCGCCTGCTCGCCAGCCCGGATTTTTATCTGCGCGGCAACGGCAAGGACGATTATTTGAAAGCGCTGTCCGACGAATTCAAAAGCGTGCCGATGGTGGTGCTGGTTAACGGCGGCTCCGCCTCGGCTTCGGAAATCGTGGCGGGCGCGTTGCAGGATCACAAGCGCGCGGTCATTATGGGCACGCAGTCATTCGGCAAAGGTTCGGTGCAAACCATCCTGCCGCTGGGCAATAACACCGCGATCAAGCTAACCACCGCGCGTTATTACACCCCCAGCGGACGCTCAATCCAGGCCAAGGGTATTGTTCCCGACATCGTGGTGGAAGACCCCGCAACCGCCGGTATGGATAACATGTTTCGCCTGCGCGAATCCGATCTGGACAAGCACTTGAGCAACGGTCAGGGCGAAGATAAAACAGAAGCTCCGGCCAAAGCAACGCCCAAGGCGCAACCGAAAAACAAGGACGGGGAAGACAGCAAACCCGAGATTTCCGAGTTTGGCGCGAAGAACGATTACCAGTTGAACCAGGCGCTGAACGTGCTCAAGAGCGCACGCATTTTCCACGGGAAATAAACCGATGAATCCGTTTGAACTGCAAAAGCAACGAGTGCTGGTGTTTAGCGACAACCCCGCTAATCAGCTCGATCAGGCTTTTCTGCTGTTGCGCGGATTGGAGCATTTCCACGTTGAACGCGTCGCCCATCCCAACAGCCTGCTGATTCGCTACAGCATCGAACATTATTCGCTGGAGGCGCTGGAGAAGGCGCTCGCGCGCGAAGGTTTCATGCTGGAGAGCAGGCTGTGGGACAACATGGTGAAGCAGTTGATTCACTATTGCGAAGACGTGCAATACCACAATCTGAAAACCCCGGAACGCACCACCAAAAAAACCCCGCCCGAGATTTTCGTCAAAGTGTACGACCACCATCCCCACGGCAATCACGACGATACGCCCGTCGAATTGCGCGAAATCAAGTAAGTCTCACTATCACCCGCGCTTCACCCCTTTAACCCGCAGATTGCATTTGCCTGTTTGCTGGCGACGTAACAATTTAAGGTTTTTGTAAGTGCCACCTCATGGAGAAGCGCATGGATAGGGCATCTACGTCATTCAATCGCGAATTCAAGTTCGAAATGCGACAGGGGTAGGCATTAGATTGAAGAGTACCTCACGCGGAGTTTTGTAGCCAAGCTTCTTGCGCGGACGATCATT
>JAGVNQ010000269.1 GCA_020053195.1 Sideroxydans sp. | reverse complement strand
GGGCATCACGCATTTGCTCACGCTGGGATTCATGGGGCAAATCATGCTGGGTGCGATCCTGCAAATGTTGCCGGTGGTCGCGGGCACGCCGGTGGCGCGCCCGCAACTTATCGCTGCCATTGTCCACACTTCGGTCACGCTGGGCATAGTGCTGCTGTGTGTCGGGCTGATATTCACTTCGCCCCTCGCGCTGAAAATTGCCCTGCCGATTCTGGCCGTCGCGCTGCTGTTGTTCGCTGCGTTGGTGGTGTTCACCTTGCGCCGCGCGCAGCCGCAAAACATGACTGCGCGCGCCATGCGCCTCGCCGCGCTGATGCTGGCCTCCACCGTTGTGCTCGGCCTGATTTTGTTGAGCAACCATGCCTACGGCTGGTGGTTGCAAGCGCGCGAAATCGTGTCCGATCTACACCTCACTTGGGGCTTGCTGGGCTGGGTCGGTTTGCTGGTGGTGGGCGTTTCATATCAAGTCGTGCCGATGTTCCAGCTCACCCCCGCGTATCCGAAAAAGATGACGCGCTGGTTGGCGATCACGCTGTTCGTGGTGTTGCTGGCGCTGGCCGTTGCATCGCCCGCGTTAAAAATGATTTTGCAAATTTTGCTGGCGGCGGGCTTCGCCTATTTCGCGCTGACTACGCTGTGGTTGCAGTCCTGTCGCCGTCGCAAATTACCCGACGTGACGCTGACCTTTTGGCGCGGCGGCATGCTCAGTTTGTTGTGCGCAATCTCGCTGTGGCTGGCCGCGCAAATGCTGCCGGCCATCGCCGCCATGCGAGGTTACGAACTGCTGCTCGGCGCATTGATGATTGTCGGTTTCGCCATGTCGCTCATCAACGGCATGTTGTACAAAATCGTGCCGTTTCTGGTTTGGTTTCATTTGCAAAGCCGACGTGGGCTGCACGGCGCTGCCGTGCCCAACGTGCGTGAAATTTTGCCGGAGACCCGCACCCGGCGGCAGATGTGGCTGCACTTCGCCGCACTCGCCGCGCTGCTCGCCGCTACTTTGTATCCCGCGATCTTCACCTATCCCGCCGCGCTGCTGTTCGGCGCATCCAACCTGTGGCTGTGGCTGAACATTGTGTCGGCTGGCCGGGTTTTTCGCAATTCTCAATAAGACACTCGCTGAAGAAGCGCATGGATAGGGCATCTACGTCGAGTACATGACGTAGAACGCCTATTGGCGCGCTTCTCCATGGGGTATGGCATTAAAATTCTTAAAAATATTCTATTTTGCACCGCCGTGATGTTTTCTCTTGACCGAGGTCAAGGCCATGCACGGCGTGCGCGGTTAAGGTTCGCTTGCCGTGATTTAAGCATCCGGTCGCACGAAAAATCAGGCGACCCAATTCGGGGCAACACCACAACAACGCTTCATTTTTCAGGGGGGTATTTATGAACGAAACATTTACCAAGGCGATGGCGCGAAACATGTTTTACGGGGGGGCGGTATTTTTCTTCCTGTTGTTTCTGGCCTTGACCTTCGACACAGTGAAGAACCTGCCCAAACGGGATCACCGCGAAAACATCACCGAATCGGTGGTGCGCGGCAAGCACATTTGGGAAACACGCAATTGCGTGGGCTGCCACACCATTCTGGGAGAGGGAGCGTATTTCGCGCCGGAGCTGGGCAACGTTTACAAACGTCGCGGCGGGGAATTCATCAAAGCGTGGATCGCCGCGCAACCCACCGGCATTCCGGGTCGCCGCCAGATGCCGCAATTCCATTTGAACGATCAAGAGCTGGACGACATCGTCGAGTTTTTGAAATGGACCTCGGAGATCGACACCAACAACTGGCCGCCCAACATCGAAGGCTGAGCTAATTTAAAAACAATTGAGCCACGGATGAACACGGATTTTCACAGATTAGTAACGGGTTGGTTTGGCCGATTTCAATACGTTCGCGCGATATTCAAACTCACCGTAATGCAATGTTTTATCAGTGATTATCTGTGTATATCCGTGGCTAAGTGAGGTTTTAAGTTTCAACACAAACCCCTGTCACAAAACGGTTTAGGAGGAATTCAAGATGCAATTTAAATCCCAAGCGGTGGCAAAGCCATATTTCATTGCCGCCATTGCCCTGTTCGTCGGACAAATTTTGTTCGGCTTAATCATGGGCTATCAATACGTGGTGGGAGACTTTCTGTTTCCCTACATCCCTTTCAACGTGGCGCGTATGGTTCACACCAATCTGTTGATCGTGTGGATTCTGTTCGGCTTCATGGGCGCGGCGTATTACCTGATTCCCGAGGAGGCGGAGACCGAGCTATACAGCCCCAAACTGGCCATGCTCATGTTCTGGATTTTTCTGGGGGCGGGCGTGCTCACCATCGTCGGCTATCTGGCCGTGCCTTACGCCACGCTGGCGCAAGCGACGGGCAACGATTTGCTGGCGACCATGGGGCGCGAGTTCCTCGAACAGCCGCTGCCGACCAAAATCGGCATCGTCATCGTGGCGCTGGCCTTCCTGTTCAACCTCAGCATGACGGTGCTCAAAGGGCGCAAGACTTCGATCAGCCTGGTGCTGTTGATCGGGCTGTGGGGGCTGGCGATTTTCTTCCTGTTCTCGTTCTACAACCCGAGCAATCTGGTGCTGGATAAATACTTCTGGTGGTGGACTGTGCATTTGTGGGTGGAAGGCGTATGGGAGCTGATCCTCGGCGCGATGCTGGCCTTCGTTCTCATCAAGATCACCGGCGTGGATCGCGAAGTGATCGAGAAATGGCTGTACGTCATCATCGCCATGACGCTGATTACCGGCATCATCGGCACCGGTCACCATTACTTCTGGATCGGCACGCCGGAATACTGGCAGTGGTTCGGATCGGTGTTCTCCGCGCTCGAACCCATCCCGTTCTTCATGATGACCGTGTTCGCCTTCAATATGGTGAACCGTCGCCGCCGCGAACATCCCAACAAAGCCGCCACCTTGTGGGCGTTGGGTACGGGCGTGATGGCGTTCCTCGGCGCGGGTGTGTGGGGCTTTATGCACACGCTGGCTCCGGTGAATTTCTTCACCCACGGCACGCAGATCACCGCCGCCCACGGCCACATGGCGTTCTACGGTGCTTACGTGATGGTGAACCTGACCATGATCTCCTACGCCATGCCGCTGTTGCGCGGACGCAGTGCCAATTCGGGATCGGCGCAAGTGATGGAAATGTGGGCGTTCTGGATGATGACCGTGTCCATCGTGTTCATTACCCTGTTCCTCACCGCTGCGGGCATTTTGCAAATCTGGTTGCAACGCATGGGCAGCAACCCGATGAGCTTCATGGACGCGCAGGATCAAGTCATGCTGTTCTACTGGATGCGCGAGATCACCGGCTTCGTGTTCTTCGCGGGCTTGGTGCTGTATATCGGCAGCTTCTTCTACAAGCAAAACGAAGCACCGGCAGCCGCGTAATTGTTTTCTTTGGGGGGCGTTCGCGCCCCCTTTTTTTTACTCTATTAAGTCTCTTGTAGGTGCGAATTTATTCGCACATAACTCGTAAACGTGCAAAACGTGCGAATAAATTCGCACCTACAAGGATGGCGTAACTCGGTGAATTTTTCCCCGGATAAAAAATGAGCGAACTCCCTTTCTACCAGCCGCACAGCAACGAGATCGAACTGTTCGAGCACGCCTATCGCAATCGCTTGCCGTTGCTCATCAAAGGCCCGACCGGCTGCGGCAAAACGCGTTTTGTATCGCACATGGCGGCGAAGTTGAACTTACCGCTTTACACCGTGGCCTGCCACGACGATCTCACCGCGTCGGACTTGGTGGGGCGACATTTGATCGGCGACGGCGTGACCTATTGGAACGACGGCCCGCTCACCCGCGCCGTGCGCGAAGGCGGCATTTGTTATCTGGACGAAGTGGTGGAAGCGCGCAAAGACACCACCGTGGTGCTGCATCCGCTGTCCGACGACAGACGCATTTTGCCCATCGAACGCACCGGAGAAATTCTAAAAGCGCCGCCTGAATTTATGCTGATCGTGTCGTACAACCCCGGCTACCAAAATTTCCTCAAAGGAATGAAACCCAGCACGCGCCAACGCTTCGTCAGCCTGCGCTTCGACTTCCCCGAGTCGGAACTGGAACAACAAATCGTCATCGGCGAAACCGGCGCGGATGCCATGCTGGCGAAACGCCTGGTCAACCTCGCCAACAGCCTGCGCGCGTTGAAAGAACACGATCTGGAAGAAGCCGCCAGCACAAGACTGCTGGTGTATGTCGCCACCCTCATCGGCAGCGGCTTCGACCCGGCGGAAGCCTGCCGCGCCGCACTGGTCGAGCCGCTCACCGACGACGAGGAAACAGCGGAAGCGTTGATGGAAATTGTGTATGCCAGCTTCGGATAATTCCGCTCCCCTCGCCCGCTTGCGGGAGAGGGGCTGGGGGAGAGGGTGGGCAGTTTGTAGGTGCGAATTCATTCGCACGATTAGCGAAATTCGTGCGAATAAATTCGCACCTACAAATGCCTGACACATTATGACCACTCACATCCAACGCTACCGCCTGCAAACCCAAGCCGGTTTCTTCACGCTGTTTGTGCTCGCCCCAGTGTTCGATCTGTTCCGCCTCGATCTCAACCTCAAACATTTCTTTTTCCTCGGCATGCACTGGACGCTGGGGCTGGACGATTTTGTCGCGGGGAAAATTGGCGCGGGGCAGGCTGCGTTCAACATCGTGTTGCGCGGCGGGTTGCCTATCCTCGGCACGATTGCGCTGGGCGTGTGGGTTTCGTGGAAATACGGGCGGTTGTATTGCGGCTGGTTGTGCCCGCATTTTTCCGTGGTGGAAACTATCAACCAACTGATGCGCCGCGCCATTGGTAAACAAAGTTTGTGGGACAGGGAAGCACTGCCCGAGAAAAATGCCGACGGTTCCATTACCAAAGCCAACCCGCTTTATTGGTTGGTGCTGTTGCCGTTGGTGGTCGCCTTCGCTTTTATGTGGGCGCTTGCGTTGTTGACGTATCTGCTGCCGCCGACAGAAATTTACGGCAACCTGTGGCATGGCACATTGACGCGCAACCAGAGCGTATTTCTCGGGGTCGGCACGCTGGCTTTCTTCGTCGAATTTTTGTTCGCGCGCCATCTGTTTTGCCGCTACGCCTGCGCCGTCGGTTTGTTTCAGAGCATCGCGTGGATGGCCAACCGCAAAGCTATGGTGGTCGGCTTCAACCGCCGCCGCGTGGAGGAATGCGCATCCTGCAATGCCGCCTGCGACAACGTGTGCCCGATGCGCATCAAACCGCGCAAAATCAAACGCCTCATGTTCACCTGCACCCAGTGCGCGCAATGCCTCAACGCCTGCGCCCAAGTGCAGACCAACAACCCGCAAGGCTCGCTGTTGAAATGGGTGGAAGGCGAATGCGCGCTGGACAAATCAGCGCGGGATTTTGGGCATTGCGACGTGATTCCGGTGCATTGTTATGAACAGGAAAAAAAACTACGTCATTCCGGCGCAGACTCATAGTTGCTAATCGGAATATTTCTCCCTCCCCTTCAAGGGGAGGGTTGGGGTGGGGATGGGGTTGGATGTACATGAATTCAGCCCCCATCCCCCACCTAACCTCCCCCTTGAAGGGGGAGGAACTGGATAAGTTAACGCTTATGGGCGCAGGCCGGAATCCAGATGATTAACCATCTCCCGCGATGCAGGACAACAGCTTGGCTTTGTCCGCTTCGCGGAATCTTTTTAATGACTGGATTCCGGCCTGCGCCGGAATGACGGCCTAGTGGGCGAAATAAATGGAAGAACAAGTCGGCGCGTTGTGGCACAAACTTATCACCGGGGCAGCCGATAAACGCTACCCGCGCGAGGCGGTGTCGCTCGAACAAATCAGCAAAACCGCCGGGATTTTGTTTCGCGCTTGGGGTGGCGACGGCGGGCTGGCGGTGAAGTCGGCAGTTGCCACGCAGCACGGCGCAAAACGCAGTTTGTTGCAGCGCATTGCGGGCAGTCATTTGAAAACCGAGTTGACCTGGCTGGACGGCGAAACCTTGAACCTGCCCGCGACAATCGACCTGTTTCCGAGCAAGCAACTGAACCGCGATTTGTATCTGTGGCTGATCGCGTTGTCCGCCACCGAATCCGATCCGTCGCTGCCGTGGATAGTACGCAACCAGCGCGCCACGCTGGAGGTGCTCGAACGTTTCCCCGGTTTGCTTGGGCGTTATCAGCGTTTGGTGGATGCGCTGTTGCCCATGCGCCCGCAGCGTCTGGCGCAGGGCGAACGCGAGCAGGAAGCGGCGATTTGTGCCGCGCTGAAATTTCCTGGCAGTGTGGAAAGTTTGCCTGCGGCCAAACGTCCGCCGCAGCCGGTTTATCTGTGGCTGCATCCCAATCCGCCAAGCAGCCCAGCCGCTAGTGCCAACAACAAAGAGCCGCAAAATCACGAGGCCGGGGGTGATGTAAAAAATATCAAAGACCGCCGTTATCAGGCCGAGCGGGTGGACATGCCGCAAGGCAAAGACGGCTTCATGATGATGTTTCGCGCGGAGAGTATTTTGAGCTGGGCGGAATACATCAAGGTCAACCGCCCCACCGAAGAAGACCAGCCGCCCGACGAAGGTGCGGCGGAAGATTTGGATCGCATGAGCGTGGCGCAGGACGGCAAGACCAGTGCGTCGCGTTTGAAATTCGATCTCGATTTGCCGTGCGAAGCCAGCGACGATTTGCCTATCGGCGAGGGTATTTTGCTGCCCGAATGGCATTACAAAAAACAGCTCATGCAGCCCGCGCACTGCCGCGTGCAGCCCATGCTGGCGCGCCATGCACCAGCGTTGCCGTTGCCCGCACATTTGTCCTCCACGGCGCGCCGCTTGCGCGGCCAATTTGCCGCGTTGACTCCAAGCAAAGTGTGGTTCAAAGCCCAGTTCGACGGCAGCGAACTCGACCTCGATGCCTGCGTGCAATTCAGCGCGGATCGCATCGGCGGCGTGCAAGCGCGCGAGCAGGGTTTGTACAAAGCGCACCATTACCGTGACCGCGATTTGGCCTGTCTGCTGCTGGCCGATTTGTCGCTCTCCACCGATGCCCACATCAGCGACAACGCGCGCGTCATCGACGTGATCCGCGACACTTTGTTTTTGTTTTCCGAAGCGTTGTCCGCCACCGGCGACCGCTTCGCGCTGTACGGATTCTCTTCGCTCAAACGCGAAAATATCCGCTTCCATATCCTCAAAGAATTCGAGCGCAAATACAACGACGAAGTGCGCGGACGCATCGCCGCCATCAAACCCGGCTTCTACACGCGCATGGGCGCAGCCATCCGCCACGCCAGCCAGCTACTCGCCAAACAACCCGCCACGCAAAAGCTGCTGCTCATCCTCACCGACGGAAAACCCAACGACCTCGACCAATACGAAGGCCGCTACGGCGTGGAAGACACCCGCGCAGCCATCCACGAAGCGCGCCAAATGGGACAGCGCCCGTTCTGCGTCACCATCGACGACAAAGGCAGCAGCTACCTGCCGCACCTGTTCGGCGTGAACGGCTACGTGGTGATCCGCAAACCATCGGAATTGCCGCGAGAATTGCCGTTGCTGTATGCGCAGTTGACGCGGTGAAGGGGGCGGGAATTGGCTTGTTTGAAATTTGCGATGTACTCAATAGCGGAAGCATTGAGGGCATCGGAAGGGCGATAATTAACCCAAATTTTCACAGTGGTGACGGGCTGCTTTCGGGCTTATGGTTTTTAATACTGGCGTTCCGCAAACGACCCTTTGCCGTCATTGGCGACCGTCTGCTTGTTGACTACCAATTTGTGATGATAAATTTCCGCGTCGTGGCTTGAACAGTCTGTTAGCCAACATCAACAAGCAAATCATCAAGGAATTCAGAAGCAGGTTCAACGCTGGTTACAAGTAAATGATCCCTGGCACGGGTACAGGCAACATAGAGCAAATGCCGCTCAGTGTTGTAGACCTCTTCCAAGTCGGCATTATCAGCGACAGTCTCTATGCGTTCCTGTGAAGGGATTATTTCATCATCGCATGCCATCACAACTACCACGCGGAATTCCAGCCCCTTGGCGAGATGCATGGTACTGATAGAAACGAAGCCACTGGTTGTTTCAACACGTTCATCGAGCACCTTGAATGGCAACCCAGCCTTGCTCACTGCCGCGCTGGCACGATCAAGTTCTGCGTCAGAACGGACGAACACGCCGATCTCGTGCGCGCCTATTCCCTCGTTGCTTCTATCACGTAGCCATTCGCTGACCGCATTGATTTCCTCTGCTTGGCTGACAAATGACTTAACGACAGGAGTTGTGCCATTGAACACAGATACCGTGCCGCGTCTGTCTTCTGTGTTGCCATCCACATCAGATACTTCCGGCCCCAGCAATCTATCCGACTGCATCCTGATTTGATGCGATGTGCGGTAGTTGATATGCAAGGTACGGGAACGTCCGCGAATATCAACGCCGAGGGATTTCCACGAGAAAGGTTGCTGGAAAATACGCTGGCCTAAATCACCGGCAAAGAACAGTGCATCAACCCGCCATTTACCTATCGCAGCAAGGAATCGAAGCTGCGCAATGCTCACATCTTGCGCCTCGTCCATGACTACAAAGTCGAATGGAGGCTGCTTGCGTTCGGCGACCTGAATTGCCAACTTGTTGAACATCTCGGCATGGGTTTTCAACCCTTGCGTCTTCAATGCAGTTCTCGTTGCATCGAATATTGACCATAACGTTGTGCGCTGCTGCTCAGGCAAACGGGTTTTCCGTCCAAGCCTTTTTACATCACGGTAAGCCTCCCAGCTATCGAGCTGCCAAGCATCCACAATCTCGTCCCACTCCGATTTTAGAAAGTGCGCAGTAAATTTTTGACCATCTACCTTGTTGGCCGATGCAATCAGCAATTGCTTGATCTTGTCTGAACTGGCGATTTGGGGACGACCAAAATGCAATTCGTAAAGCCGCTCGCCTATCGCATTCATGGAATGCACTTCCAGTCGTTCTGCCAAACGCGGCTCGTTGCTAATCAACCGCCGCAGTTTGGTGCGTAGCGCATTCGCCAAAGTGTCAGAGAACGTCGTTAGTAGCACCCGTGTTTCAGGATGTTGTCGCGCAAGAAATACTGCGCGATGCAGTGCGACGATAGTCTTGCCCGTACCCGCCGAACCAGAGACTCGCGCTGGCCCTGTGTACTCGCGATCCACCCATTGCCGTTGCGCAGGATGAAGAAAGGTCGTCCACTTCTCCCACGGATATTCAAGCGCGCGCTCCAACTCCTCAACATCATTCATCACACGGAAACGACGCTGCGCATCAGGATGTGCAAATGGATCAACCCCTGCCGCAATGGGTGGCACAACTTGCGGCTTGCCGCCAGTGGCCAGTTCCAACAATGCCTCTGCGGCTTCGCTGGGAAGATGCTCTGCCAGATCAAGCAGACTATCCTCATCTGCACGTTGCACATCAGGCAACCACTCCTTCGGCACGCCATAACTCAGCAATACTTCTTCAGCGATATGTGCGAACAGACTCGGCTTTGGTGCCGCGTACTGCGTTACCTCCACATACTTGGGGATAATGATTTCCTGCACGGTCTCGCGTATTTCCACCAACTGCGCTGCACCGGTTTGCGGATGAGTTTCGAGCTTGCGACGTTCCGCCCAATCGTAAGCCTTGTCGTGATGATCCACATAGCACAGCAACAGACTGGCATTGGTTTTATGGACGATCAGGCGGATGTCACTACTGGCTCGCACCGACCAGAAATTCTTATCCCGAGCTTTGTCCAGTTTGTGAAAACTCAAGCCGGGATTTGCTGGATTCATTTGCAAATCGAAGGCGGCAGTTTTAACGGATTTTTGTTCGTCACCGCTGAGTTTGGTGAGGCTATCAGTGAATGTGTCGGCGATGAGGAAGTCCAAGGTGATGACTACCGTTTGAATTCTGGTATTGCGCGAATCATGAACTGATCGAATAGCGGCACGGTGAATGCCATGTCGCCATGTGCCGGACTGTAAATCATTCCTTTCTTGATGAGCTTCGAGCGCACCGGGCCGATACCTTTCACTGTCGTTCCCAGCGTCGCAGCGATGTCGCCAGTGCGGTGACTGTCTGGCCCAAGATGAGCCATGGCTCGGAGAAAGTTTTTTTCGCCCGGTGTGAGCCGATCAAAGCGCACCCGGAAAAAATTCTTATCCAGCCGACGCATCACCTCCGGCGTGGCATCCTGGACGATCTTTAAGGTGATAGGGCTCGCCGCCGCAATGTTCCAGGATTGGTAAGCCCACTCCTGAAGAAAGTAAGGGTAGCCGTGTGTCAGGCGAAACACTTCTTTGAGTGCTTTATCTTGAAACTCTACCCCCATTGCCTGGGCAGGGTCGCGCAGTGCTTTTGCCGCATCCGCTTCCGATAGCGCCCCAATGTCCGGGAAATTGAACAGCCGTTCGGCATACGATTTCGATTCACCCGCCATGCCGGGGAGTACAGGCAGACCTGCCGCCAGCAGCACCAGTGGTAACTGTTTCTGCTGCATCTTGTGCATTGCCATGATGAGAGCGCCAAGTTCCTTCTGGCTCAGGTATTGAATCTCATCAATCAGAATGGCCACGGCGGTCTTACGTTCCTCCGCAGCCTCCGCAACCGCCACAAACAAGTTCGGCAGATCAATCTCCAAGTCGCCACTGTCGGCAGTGCCCTTGGCGGGTTCAATGTCCAGCCCCAGGGCCACGTCGTTCACCGTCAACTTGATGCTGCCGATGAAGCTGCGCAGCACCGCCAGTCCTCGCTTGACCTTATCGCCCGCCCCGGCCACCCGGTCCAAGTCGTAGAGCAAGCTTCTCAATGCGGGAAAAATCAGCTCGCCCAGCGGCTTCTCTTCATGCGCTTCAAGCAGTATTGATTGGTAGCCGTCCTTCTTGGCCATCCGTTCAATTTCGTTGAGCAGCACGGTCTTTCCTACTCCGCGCAGACCAGTCAGCAGCAGACTTTTTTCCGGGCGCTTTTGCTTTACCCTCCCGAGGAGAATGCGCGCCTGTTCGAGGAGCGGGTCGCGCCCGACCAGCTCTGGCGGGGGCGCGCCGGCACCGGGAGAAAATGGGTTTGTGATTGGATCCATAGTTGTTTCTACCGAGTTCTATGCATGTCTATCTAAATATGGATAGATATTAGTAGATATTAGTAGGTATGGGCAAGTCTTTATTGCCAGTGTATTGCCAGTGATGCGCCACCTCGTACTGCTTACCGTCTGCGGCAGTTGTTCGGAAAAACCGACCAATTGAATTTTCAAACAACTCACCCCCTTCAAAGATGTGCTCGCTGATTGTTCCCATGGGCTTGCAGAATGGTACGGTCAACTGTTTTCAGTGTTTCTGTACCCAGCATCACATCAATGCGTGGGAGATAACTTCGCTTTGGTAGATCAGGAATTGGCGGGGTTCGGTCATAACGGTTACTTGATTGCACTGAGCAATCGTACAACTTCTGCAATGAGGTATATCTCGTCTTCTTTAGTGACAATCCGCGCATGCATGGTCGTCAATCGAATTGGCTGAAGTCGTTGAAGTGATTCACGAACACTTTCCTTTTTCTTGAACCTAGCCTCAAAGATTTCTCGCCAGTGGTCTTGCTTACAGATGATCGATTCATAGTCCGTGAAATCAGCGACCTCTATAAACGTCAGAATAACCCCACTGCTTTCGGCACGTTGCTTCTTGAACTCCCACTGTTCGTAAAGCTTTGGAGCTAACCGTTTCCTCGGCCAATCGGGGCCGTACTGGGCAGTCATCGCATCATTGATGAATTTACGTAGCCGCCTCTCAAATCTCTGTAACCAGTCATGACACTTGTTAGTTCGTTGCAGTCCAGCTTCCTCATCTGGGTTAACCGATGGCCGCACAGCAGAACCATAAAGTTCAAGATTTAATCTTTCACCATCAAGGCCCGCAAGGTCGAGGCTCTGATGAAATGCTGCATCTGGAAAATCAGTAAGTGCGGTGTTGAAGCCGCGTGTGACATAGAAATCAGTCCGCGCAACAGAGTCGATGAAGACCGACTCAGGAAAAGTAATTTTATCTCGCCAGTCACCGAGATCCAGACGAAGAGCTGCCGTTAATCCAAGGTCGAATCCCTTAATTGTCCTTAGTGCATTGCCCATGCCCTGCAATTCAAGGATGGCAGTGACGGATCGTGCCGCCTCTACGCTATTCACCCAAGGGGTTGAAATTGCCTCAAGGAAGCGTTGCCGATTAATGGTGTCTTTGGTATGTAATTTGGCAAACTCGGCCACCGCCCCGACTTGATACGATGCCAGCAGGCGAGTCGTCTCGGATGCCTGCGGAAGACGAAACATGTCCTCATGGCTTTTCAGTAAATCACGGGTCGCTTGCCTCTGTTTTTCTATACCGGTTTCAAAGATGGCAGACATGCTACCTATCTGGGTCAGCCCCCGAGCAGCCTCCCTGACCATATCCTCATTGTGATAGATGGCCTTTGCCAACATGGCACTTGCAGAGCTTTGATCCAAGTAGTGTTGCGCATCGTGGTATGGGCTGATCGCTGCTCGCATCAGGTCTTGTTCACGCTTAAAGTTCATAGCATTGACCACACTCGCCGCATTCTCTGCCATATATCTGTTTGCTTCAGCAATGGCATCAAGTGCCGACTGCTGTTCGAGATTACGCTGCATCGCCGCCATCGTGGCACTGGCAAATAGCGTCTTGGACATTGGTTCGGTCATTCGCTCCCATTGTGCTTTCTGTTCAGCTGCGTGATGACGACACGCTCGAACAAGAAAATCGCAAGCCGACTCTTCAGCCGATCTTTCAATGTCACTGCCCTTGTTAGTTTTGAGAAGGTATCTATTTTTCTGAATCAGCTTGTCTGCAAATTCCTCTAGCTCCCCATCCGTTACCAAACTCAATTCTTCCGGCGTAAGACTTGCACCTTCAATTGGATCATCTTTATCAGAACTTCCTTCGACAGGTCGACGCGCCATCTCACCAAATAACCAACGTACAACATCAAGACTCTGGATGCCAGATGACCCCAGCTTCTTATTGACTTGAGAAATATGATTAGTATTTAGGCAAAGGCAACGAACAGTGCCAAGTGATGCAAGTTCAAAACTGAACTCACACATACGGGCAAGGTCGCGGAGATTGATCGCCATATATTTACCCCACCTTAAACACCTTCATCACCTCATCCCCCAGATGATTGATGACCTTCACCGCAATCCGCCCGGACTTGGGTTTGTCGAATGGCCGTGAGGTGTCGCTGTTGAGCGATGCCCAGGCTTCTTCGTTGATCTCGGCTTTTAGGGTGGTCTTGAGTGCTTTGTAGGGATCGTTTGCTCCGAGGAAGTAGGCATGGCGGACGAAGAAGCTTTCTTCGTTGTAGTCGGTGTCGATGAACCAGCAGGCGATGCCTTCTGCACCGTCACTGCGAACTTCGCCGGTGTTGGGGTGGAACACGTCCACGCCGTTGACCTTGACTCGCACCTGCCCGGCCTCGGCTTCGAGAATGTCGATGTCCGGTTCGCCGAAGATGACGAACAGGTTGCCCTTGCCGGTGTTCTTGAGGTCGT
The DNA here is from genome assembly GCA_020053195.1 of Sideroxydans sp. Taxonomy (GTDB): domain Bacteria; phylum Pseudomonadota; class Gammaproteobacteria; order Burkholderiales; family Gallionellaceae; genus Sideroxyarcus. The sequence continues at coordinate 3,885 of JAGVNQ010000269.1, read as the reverse complement.
CGGCCATGTGCAGGTCGGCATTCATACGCGCTTTGAGCACCGGGATGCGGCCGAGTTTGTCGAACTCAGAGGAATGGGCATCGTAATTGAAGGCGCAGGCGATGAGCACATCAAAGCCAGAGTCGCCTGCTTCTCGTGCGGCAGATACAAGGTCGGGGCGCGAGACAGTGCCAAACTCTGGGCCGATGAAAATGGCGGCACGTTTTTCACCACCTGCATCTTCGTAACGGCCTTCACCACATACTAGGTCACCCGGCCACGGGGTAAGCGCGGTGAAGGTGATCTTGTCTTCCTTGTGCGCTTGTTGAACGCCGGCGGTTTTGAGGTTTTCCAGAATGATTTGAACGAAGTCGCGTTCTTCGCCATAGCTCGGTTCAGTCTGTGCTGTTCGGTCGATCAGTTCGTCGTTTTCATCTACTGCCAGCACACGGTGCGGCGATAGACTTTCAACTGTGAATGGCCCGGCAACGCGGACTTTCTTCTTGTCCTCATAAGGTTTGTCGTAGAGGTATTCGTTGTCGGCCTTTGCGGCGATGGAGGTATCAATTTCCTGCTGGCGTGCGACACGTGCCTGCCACCATTCGGCGTGCAATTTCTTTCCGGAATCCGGCCACTTGGGTTCTGTGTCGCGGGGCATTTCCCATTCTTGCCAATGCTTGTCTAGTAACTTGTTGAGTTGTTCGAGCAGCGGCTCCAACTTCTGCTGCCACTTGTCCCAAATCACATCAATCTCAGTATTGCTTGCAATGGATTTTAGAGTAATGTGAGGCACTCGCTCGTAGATAAAGCCTTGGCGGATGTTACCGCGCGTAGTCTGGCTAGACGGTGCGGTGCGTGAAACTTCAGCCTCTTTGATTTGACCATCACGACTGTCAGCCAGCAGGTAGTAAGGATAACGTGCACCCATGATACGGGCACGAGCTAAGGCCAGCGCAACGCGGGAAGTGTCGATGGTGATCCAACGACGCCCCCATTGTTCTGAAACATAAGCAGATGTGCCAGAGCCGCAGGTGGGATCAAGTACGAGGTCTCCTGGGTCAGTGGTCATAAGGATGCAACGTTGAATGAAATCAGTCAGCGTTTGAACAACGTAGATACGCTCCTCACCAAATCCAGATGGTGTAAGGTCTGTCCAGTTGTTACCCAAAACAGAATGTCCCGACTCTTCGTGATAGTTCTTCCAACGAATACTTTTACCAACCGCGTATAGCCGACCAGACTTGAAGAGTAGATTTCGTTTGTCGGCACCAAACGACCAGCCGCGCTTACCCGATGGAACAGCTGATATTCCTTGAAAATTGAAAATGAATCTACTGCTATCCGAACCAGTCTGCGAAGTAGTGTCTTGTAGCCGAAGTATTCGCCCAACAGGCATTGGTTCGTCACCACGCTTTTGCTTCATAGACAAATCTATCAATCGACCAAGCTCAGGTTCTACGCATACGTACCTTTCCTCTGGACTATTGATTGCAGGCTTCTCAATCAATACCTTTCGATACTTACACTGCTCGGAGCGTCTTGCGTAAAATAAAATGAAATCTTGAACACCAGCGACGAACTGCGCAGTTTGCCCACTCGTTTTCTGAATTGAAATTTGTGAGATGAAGTTATCTTCTCCAAATACTTCATCCATTACAGCACGTACTCGGTGCACATTCTCATCTCCAATCTGCACAAAGATTGAACCAGAATCTGTCAACAAATCCCGCGCCACCGTCAGACGATCTCGTAGATAAGTCAGATAGGAATGTATTCCGTCGCGCCAAGTATCGCGAAACGCTTTAACTTGTTCCGGCTCACGGGTGATATGGTCGGTGTTACCGTCCTTCACGTCGCGGCTGGTGGTTGACCACTGGAAGTTGGAGTTGAATTTGATGCCATACGGCGGGTCGAAAAAGATACATTGCACCTTGCCGCGTAGCCCTTCTCGTTCGGCTAAGCTGGCCATGACTTGTAGGCTATCACCTAGGATCATGCGGTTGGCCCAGTGTGCGTCGTGCTGATAGAACTCGGTCTTGGCGTTTTCGTCTGGCAGGCCGTTAAAGTCGCCAAACAGGTCGGTGGTGAAGCCAGACTGGTTGGCCGCTTTGCCCGCCTCGGCTTGCTCTGTCTGCCGCTTCAGGTCGTCGATCAACACCTTGGGATGTACCTTCTCCTGAATGTAGAGAGGCGGTGCGTGAACAACTAAATCCGACCAGTCCTGTTCATCCTTGCCGCGCCACACCAGTTGTGGATCAAGGTCGCGATTGCGCCGCTCATAAGCAACACGAACCGGTGTCAGCTCTTCCTTCTGCATCACTGATTGGTATTCGGCAGTAGGAATGTTCTTTCTTGTTGCGTCGTCGTGTTTGAGGGTTTCGACGGTCAGTTTAGATGTGGATTTCTTTGCCATTCTCAATTTCCGGTTGTTGGGGTGGCAACATTGTTCTGGATGTTCTGATTTGTTGTTTCATCTGCCACTCTGATGGCTATGTCAGGTTTTTTCAGCCCGGATTGCAGTCCATCAATGTGTTCAAACAGGTCATCGTTAATACTCTGCCAAAGTGGATCGAGAATAAACTCGATACCTTCACGGCGAGCCAGTTTAGCTGCAGGAACAAAATCGCTGTCCCCTGAAACCAGCACAATGGTTTTAACCTGTTTTTTCAAGGTAAGACTAGCAATATCAATTGCAATGCGCATGTCAACCCCCTTCTGGCGCAATCCCAAACTAACATCTCCACCTTGAAGTGATTGCCAGAACCGGTAGGCATTCAATAGCTGTTCAGCATCGTTGGCGTTGAGGTGAAGTTGTACAGATTGTGGGGCTGCATTTGCTTGAACTAACTGCTCAAGAGCTTGGAGCGGAGCCAATTGCTGGCGGGTCTTCAGAATGGTCTTAGTCAACCTCGGCGACAAACTCCAATCATGATCCCGGTTAACCTTTCCAAGCCGTAGTGCGAGCTTACGTTCCTTACGAAGCTGTTCGAATAGCGCCTGACGATGTATTGCCACATCAGATTTTGCGAAGTCTATCGACTTATTATCGATAGGATGGTGCGCCTTGCCGTCATATGGTTCAGCATCATAGAAGAAGGCTCGGTAAAGGTGCTGCTGCCAGAGCTTTGCACTGCCACCCTTAAGGCGATTGATGTGATTAAAGCAAAGCTTTCGAACGCAGCGTGCAATTTTCTCAGGCGTATTGATTTGATCTTGAGGAAGAAGCTTGCCGATTCTCTTGAGGAAGAAACCCCCGTCAATCAAAACTGCGATTTGCTGCGAACTCATACGACCACTCCAATTGGAAGGCCAGAAATAGGAAAGCCCCAGGGGGTCGGCACACTCTCAGGATAGGTGAGAGGGCTTACTGCCAAGGGGCGGATGTAGAGCAAATTGTATGCTGCCAACAGACAGGCTGCAACATTATTTTGCACGATGGCATCGTTACTTCCCATCAACCACCTCCTCGATCATCTTGTTGAACTCGGCTTCGACCTTCTTCTGAAAGTCGACTTCAATCTGGTACACCTCAGTGAATTCGGCAAATGCCCAGCGGCCATATTGTTTGAGGTTATTCACGCCGGGTATCCAGTAAACATCCATGGTGTTTTTCTTTTCCTTGGCATCTTCGCGGCGATAGCCTTTGATCTCGACGATGAGGTGCAGCAAGTCATCATCGCCGTGTCCGTCGTCCACCAAAACAATAAAGTCGGGAATGTATTTGCGCATTTCCGAGCCATAGCGGTACGGCACTTCAAAGCCGAGGCTTTGATTTTTGACGTAGGCTTTAACGCGAGGATGTCCCTCTGCCACTCGGCAGAATTCACCTTCCCAGTCACTGTCCAAAATCACCCAGTTGACCTGGCAACGGCGAGAGTCGGTCTGCCAGCGATCCAGCTTGGAAGT
>JAGVNQ010000296.1 GCA_020053195.1 Sideroxydans sp. | reverse complement strand
TTGCGGTGGATGCGCTGCGCTTATCCACCCTACGCCTTTTTGATACCAACTCGTTCATTCTGAAAACCAAACATCACGGGAAGGCGCGCCAATAGGCGATCTAGCTCATACACTTGATGGAGATGCCCGTATTTACTGCCTTGCGAGCAAGGGGCTATTTCAAAAACGGGTTTTGGGCGGCAATTTAGACGAGTTGTTGAGTTAAGGGCAGCGCACTTTGGCGCAGTCCCGCTTGAGCGGGGGGAGCGAGCTTGAGCGTAGGGTTAGGGCGCTTTTTTGCAACGAGCTTTCAGTGCGTCGTGCTCACTTATTGCAACGAATTTGATTTGCATAGCGCAACTGCTTGACCAGCAGTAAGTCCGAGTCCGCCGTTGTCGGGATGTGACCAAGCCTGAACGAAACATAGAATTGTCTTCGCAGCGTCGGTTGTTCCGCCGCACAACGTGACAGCTTGTCCTGCTGTTAACCCTAGCCCAGGGGTGTCCTTGCTCCCCCACACAGTTTTGTAGCACTTAACAGGCTCAGTATCAGGTAGTGAATCCATTTTATTTTTTAACTCACTTGCCGTTGAAGGGGCACTGATTAGCAGTAACCCGAGAAGAGTCAAGAAGGCATATTTCATGGATATCTCCCCAATAGTCGTAGATGTGCTCTAACGTGGAGCAAAAGGGCTGCGCGCTTTTGCGCAGTCCCGCTTGAGCGCTGGGTTAGAGGCGGCTGTCTTCATTTCGGTGCGGTACACATCCACCTGCTTGAATCGTAGATTGACTTGCTGTTGTCATATTTCATGTGCGTACAGCGATCCCAGCGCGACATCTCATTTTCTCCGTGATTACAGTTGTGCCTCAATGGATATATTTTGCACTCACGGATCTTTGGATAAATGCCGGGCGGTATAGTGTCGGCAGAGGGGTCAAGTTTGCGGCGTGTGTCGGCCTTGCGTACCTCTTCTAAAAGCCTATTGCTTTCTTCACAGCACAACTTTGCTTCGTTGATGATTGACGATATTTCACTCTCAAACTCTTCCACAAGGTGAGCAGCCTCAAGTGGAAGTTTGCCTCGTTGTCGTGCGGCTGAGAGACTGCCGAAGTGCTTTTGTGAGAGAGCTGGAAAGCGAGCCATAACTTCAGCCCAAGCTTCACGCTTTCGAGTCGCGGCACGACTTTCAAGAGCCTTCGCGCGATCATAGAGCTTTACCCATTGACTCCCTGTTGGCATCAGTGCATCTCCTGTTTGTGTAGCCTTAAACGTAATGAGGGGCGGCGCGCTTTTGCGCCGTCTCGCTCGAACATAGGGTTGGGCAGTTGTTATTGATGCTCATATCTTTCATCAAAAACCATAAACTCAATAAGCGAAAATCTTGGGAATTTTGTTTCGCTTATATTTGTTCTAATAAGACGATCTCCACGGAAGTTTTTTTCAATGACTTTTCCCGTAAGAAAGTTTGATGAACGCTCAACTCGCGTTTCACAAACCGACTCGTCATCATCACTATAACCACAGAAATATTCATCGCGACCAGAAAGATGCCAAGACTGATCGACAAGCGCAAATCGGTACGTAATTCCACCGGGCGGTTTAAAGCTATGCAAATTTACAGCAAATCTACTTTTAGATTTTATGTCCACCTCGCTGAAAATCTCTAAATTGCCTCCATTAAATCCACCAGAGGGGCTTGAGCGAACAACTTCTTTATAGCCGTTGTTTTTCAACCTTTCTAAGACAAAGACACTTGCTAAATATGGACTTTGTGTTTCCGAAGCTTTTTCAGGTGCGCTCCACTGGACGACTCCAACAACGCTCCCGCCATCAGAAGATTCAAATTTTGAACTAACTATTTGCCGTCCATTGGCAACATACTCAAGATATGCCTCTACACTGGCGAACGACTCCGCAGCTGCACAGAGAGGGAAGAGCAGTAGAAATAGTATAAAAAATTGGTTCACTGTGGACTTCTCCCCCAAAGGCAGACTAGGCGCTGATGCCCAACGTTAAATAAAAAACATTTTCACAAGCCCGCAATGTCGCCCATGTCAGTTCGTGTTGTCAACACATTGAATGTAGTTTTTTATATTCAAGAAGTTACATCAATTTCCGGCTGAGCTCTCATTTTAGGGCAACCTAAAATTCCCCGAATGGAAGCTCGTTGAGCGTGCGAATAAATTCGCACCTACAACACCCTCAACTGCATTTTTTGGATTATTCAGAAAGCACAACATCACGGGAACGCCCGTCAATAGGCGATCTAGCTCATGCACTTGATGGAGATGCCCGTATTTACTGCCTTGCGGGCAAGGTGCTATTTCAAAAATACGTTTTAGGCGGGAATTGAGGCGCGTTGCTGGGTGTAGCGCGCGAACAGGAAGCTGACCGCGATCACCACGATAATGGCTGCGCCGATGAATAGTTCGCGGCCTTCTTGCCAGCTTGAGGCTTCGGGGAAGAAGCGGCGCGACAGGCCGAGGGCGGCGACAGTGAGGCTGAGCAAGGCCACGGTGATGCCCATGATGCGCGAAGCCATGCGGGCGGTGGCATCGGCGCGGCGCAGCAGGTGGGAAATCCACAAGCCGTTGGCCGCATCGGTGAGCATCATGCCGCACATGAAACAACCTGCCAGCAGCAGCGCATGCGCCACACCGCCGTATTGCGTGGCAGTGGTGGAGAACAGAGCCGCTTGGGAAAGCGTGTCGAACGAAAACGCGAACAGCGCGCCCACCATGGCGATCAACACGGGATGGCTGGCATGTCTGAGTTTGCCCAGCCAGCGGCCTTTGAGACCAACCATCTGCACCATTTCATCGGACGGTGTAGTGAACACGGCATACAGATTGAGCGCGCCCAGCGACAACAGGAAGAATGCCGACACCCAGGCACCGACATCGTTCATCCAGATTGGCACCGCGCCCTGCTGGAACAGGAAACTGGTGGCGACCGCAACCACACACACCACCGCGCCGTGTCCCAGCGAAAACAGAAAACCGCAAAAACGCGCCAAGCGTTTGCGTCCGGCGGCGGCATTGAAGCGCGTCAGCCCGTCTATGGTGGCGAGGTGGTCGGCATCCATGCCGTGCTTCATGCCCAGCACGAAAGCCAGCGCGACCAAAGGGTAGATTCCACTCACTGTTTCCATGACACCTCCGTAAGACGAATTTATATATTGTCTTAACAAGAATTATGCCACGCGCTTCAAAACACAGAAGGCCGCGCACAATTCACCAAGCGATTCTACAACTGGCTGAAAACACAAACTGTTTTCCGATACTGTAATACAGGCATCCACTTCCCAATACAACAACCAGCGGAAGCCTACATTCCACTTTGGCCGCAATCCGAGCGCGGCAAACACAGCTTGAACACCGCCCCGCCCTCTGCCGCATTACTCACCGCAAGCTTTCCGCCGTGACGTTCGACGATGCCATAGCTGATCGACAAGCCCAAGCCCGTGCCTTTGCCCACCGGCTTGGTGGTGTAGAACGGATCGAAAATTTTGCTCATCGCCTGTTCCGCAATCCCTGCGCCGTTGTCGCGGAACAGAATGCAGATTTCAGCGGCCAGCAATTGCGCGCTGATGGTTAACGTCGGATCGGCTCGCCCTTCGGTGGCATCCGATGCGTTCTGCACCAGATTGATAATCACTTGCTGTATCTGACCTTGCGAGCCGAACACCGGCAAGTCTTTCGGCACATCCAGCACCACGCGGAAATTCACCGGCGTGGCACGCGTCACCCAATGCACCGAGCGTTCTATGCTTTCGGCCAGATTAAATTCGACGTTGCCATTGCGGTCGGGCGCGGAAAAACGTTTCAGCCCATCCACGATGTCGCGCGTGCGCTCCGCCCCTTCCACCGCGCCCGCCAACAGCGGCGCGAGATCGTCCAGAAGGCGATCAATGCGCAACTCGCCGCGCAGTGCTTCCAACTCCTCATGCGATGCGCCGCTATGCACCGCATCCAGATAACGCTTCAGTCGCGGCGTGTATTTCTGCATCGCATGCACATTGCCCAGCACAAAGCTGATCGGGTTGTTCAACTCGTGCGCCACGCCCGCCACCAGCTTGCCCAGTGATGCCATTTTTTCGGATTGCAGCAATTGCTGCTGCGTGCGTTTGAGTTCTTCGTGCGCCTCGCGCAGCTTGTGGTAAGCGCGGCGCAACTCGCCCAAAGGCCGCCCGGTGATGACGACTCCCAGCAATTTTCCCGTGCCGGACAAGCGCGGCGTGAAATTGAGCGCGACAGGCGTAGCACCGCCGTCGCGCGTCTTGAATTGCAACTCCACATCATTGGCTGGCTCTGTAGTCAGACTGGCGATCACCCGCTTCGCCGTGGTGCAACCGCTATCGTCGGTGAACAGCGAACCGAGCTTCGCGCCTTTGAGTTCCTGTTCTTTTCTGCCGGTAAACGCCAGCAGCGAATGGTTCACCTCCTCGATCACCGCGTTGCGGTCGCACACCACCAGCAAGTCGGACATCGAAGTCAAAATGCTGAAAATAAATTGCTGCGATTCTTCCAGTTCGGTGTTCTTCTGTTCCAACACCACCTCGTATTGCAACAGCTCGTTATAAACCTCGTCCATCGAGCGCACGACATCTATCCAGGCGGATTCGGAGAACAGCTCCACCGCTTCGGGTGAAGGCAGGCGGACTGGGGATGGGGGGCGGTGGGTACTCATGGAAATCCAAAAAATACATAAGCGCTCTCGTCCCCTCCCCCATGCAGGGGGAGGGTTAGGGTGGGGGTAGAAACGCGACATCTCCACAACTCTACCCCCATCCCAGCCTTCTCCCTGCAAGGGGGAAGGAGCGAGTTTGGTGCGAACGAACAATCCAGATTCATCGAATAAATCCCGTTATGTTTTCGGATGACTATGCACATGCCCGTGCCCCGCTTCTACATCGACGGGCACCAGATTGACCTGCCCGTGACGCACGCCGCGTTCAGCGATCAAGGCATCGGCAAAGCGCCGCACCACCTCGGTCGCGCCGCGCAGCAGCACCGTCTCCAGACAGTTGTCGTGATCCAGATGCACATGCGTCACCGCCACCACCAGATCGTGATGGTCGTGCTGCAATTCGGTCAGCCGCTCCGCCAGATCGCGCTCGTGATGGTTGTAAACATAAGACAAACTCGCCACGCAAAACGGCGCTTGCTCTTCCTGCAATCGCAACGCATCCAGCTTGCCGCGCAACATATCGCGCACCGCCTCGGAACGGTTCAGATATCCGCGCTCGCGGATTAAATGATCGAATTCGCTGGCGAGTTTTTCATCTAATGAGATGGTGAAGCGTTCCATGTTTCCCCCAAATATAAATCTGCTTTTAGCTCCCTTCTCCCGCAGGCGGGAGAAGGGTTGGGGATGAGGGGTTGTGT
>JAGVNQ010000205.1 GCA_020053195.1 Sideroxydans sp. | reverse complement strand
TCGTGTTTGCCGTCGGTGATCGCCACGCCGATGAGGAAGTCGTCTTCGTCCAGATTGATGGCGATGATGCCGGCTTTGCGCGGGTTGGCGAAATCGGACAGCGGGGTCTTTTTCACCGTGCCGTCGGTGGTGGCGAAGAAGATGAACTGGTCGTCGGCGAACTGTTTTACCGGCAAAATGGCGTTAATCTTCTCGCCCGTTTCCAGCGGCAACAAATTCACAATCGGCTTGCCGCGACTGGTGCGCGTACCCTGCGGCACGTCATATACCTTGAGCCAATACACGCGACCGCGATTGGAGAAGCACAGGATGTAGTCGTGGGTGTTGGCGATGAACAGGTTATCGACGAAATCGTCTTCCTTGGTCGGCGCGGCCTGTTTGCCGCGTCCGCCGCGTTTCTGCGCGCGGTATTCGTCCAGCTTCTGCGCCTTCATGTAGCCGCCGTGCGACATGGTGACCACCACGTCTTCCGGCGCGATCAGGTCTTCCATGCTCATGTCTTGCGTGTGGGTGACGATCTCGCTGCGGCGCTTGTCGCCGAACTGCGAACGAATCGTCACCAACTCGTCGCTGATAATTTGCGTCACGCGCGCGGGCTTGGCCAGAATGTCCAGCAGGTCGGTGATCTTGTCCATCACTTCGCGGTATTCGCCGACGATCTTGTCTTGTTCCAGCCCGGTCAAACGCTGCAAACGCAATTCCAGAATCGCTTGTGTTTGCGCGTCGGACAAGAAATAGCCTCTATCATTTCCCGCGCCGACCAAACCGTATTCGGGAGCCAGACCATCGGGACGCGACGCATTGCTCACGCGGCTCAACATATCTTCCACCAGCGACGAACGCCACGAGCGTCCCATCAGTGAACGCTTGGCATCGGCGGGAGTCGGCGCGGCTTTGATCAGCGCAATGATCTCGTCCACATTGGACAGCGCGACCGCCAGACCTTCCAGAATATGGCCGCGTTCGCGCGCTTTGCGCAGTTCGAAAATAGTGCGGCGTGTAACCACTTCGCGGCGGTGGCGCAGGAAAGCTTCGATGATTTGTTTGAGGTTGAGCAGCTTGGGCTGGCCGTCGATGATGGCGACCATATTCATGCCGAAGCTGTCCTGCAACTGGGTTTGTTTGAACAGATGGTTGAGCACGACTTCCGGCATTTCACCGCGACGCAATTCGATCACCGCGCGCATGCCGGATTTGTCCGACTCGTCGCGAATCTCGGTGATGCCTTCTATCTTTTTCTCGCGCACCAACTCGCCGATCTTGATCAGCAGATTGGCCTTGTTCACCTGATACGGCAACTCGTCGATGATGATCGCCTGACGGTCGCCTTTACCGATGTCCTCAAAGTGAGTGCGTCCGCGCATCACCACCCTGCCGCGTCCAGTGCGATAACCTTCCTTCACGCCCGCCAGACCGTAGATGAAACCGGCAGTCGGAAAATCCGGCGCGGGAACCAGCTCGATCAATTGCTCGATGTCCATCTCCGGCTCGCGCAGCAAAGCCAGACACGCATCCACCACTTCGCTCATGTTGTGCGGCGGAATGTTGGTCGCCATACCCACCGCGATACCGGAAGAACCGTTCACCAGCAGATTGGGGAAACGCGCCGGGAACACCAGCGGCTCGTGCTCCGAACCGTCGTAGTTCGGCCCGAAATCCACGGTCTCTTTATCCAGATCGGCCAGCAACTCATGCGCGATCTTCTCCATGCGGATCTCGGTATAACGCATCGCCGCCGCGTTATCACCATCCACCGAACCGAAGTTACCCTGACCGTCCACCAGCGTGTAACGCAACGAAAAAGGCTGCGCCATACGCACGATGGTGTCATACACCGCCGTGTCGCCGTGCGGGTGATACTTACCGATCACATCGCCGACGATACGCGCCGACTTCTTGTAAGCCTTATTCCAGTCGTTGGAAAGCTCGTGCATGGCAAACAGCGCGCGCCTGTGAACCGGCTTCAACCCGTCGCGCACATCCGGCAGCGCGCGACCGATAATCACACTCATCGCATAGTCCAGATACGACTTGCGCATTTCCTCTTCAAGGCTGACCGGCAGGGTTTCTTTGGCGAATTGTTGTTCCATGAGCGACCTATTTATGAGCTTGAGTGGTACAAAATCGAAGGGCGCATTCTAGCACACCCCCCCACCCCGCCGCCTACCCGGGTATATCGGGCGCTTGGGGTTGGGCAAAGCGCTTGGGCGCGGCAAGAGCAGGTCGATTTTGGGAAAACCTTACGCGGACAAATTGCGCGGGATTTGGCGATTGAACCTGAGAAACTGAAGATTTTAAACAGGGCACTGCCCCGCAACGCCCGTCAATAGGCGATCTACATGCAACACTTGATGGAGAGTGGCGTATTTATTAACTTGCGGGCAAGGTGCGTTATTTAAATCGAACACACCTCCTAAAATTTCGTATGGATATTTCAATCCGGAAAATCCATTAAGCCCCCCCCCCCTCCAACTCCCCCTTATCAGGGAGAGAGCAGGCTCGGCTCCTCCCCTGACAAGGGGAGGTTGGGAGGGGTTTGAGCCTATTGAACAATCTGCGTTCAACCCAAAAACTCTATTTGCCAAAAACATCGTCATTCCCGCGAAAGCGGGAATCCAGTTGATTTAATACGCCCCGCGAAGCGGGACAAAATAATGATCTTGTCCGCTTCGCGGGATGTTTTCTTTGCTGGATTCCCGCTTTCGCGGGAATGACGGCTCCAATGGACTTTCCGGGTTCAAACATAACCGCATTGACCTTTGCGTCACACCTTGTGTGATATTATGAATCCATGAACATTGGAAACACGCCTTGAAAGTTTTCAAGAACGCATGGTTCGGACGCTTTGCCAGGAAAGAGCACATCACGGCTGATGCGCTTTGGAATGCGGTCGAACGAGCGGAGAAAGGGCTGATTGATGCGGACTTGGGTGGCGGTGTAATCAAACAACGGATCGCCCGCCCCGGAGAAAGCAAATCCAAGGGCTACCGCAGCATCATTATTTTTCGCAAGGGTGAGTTATCGTTTTTCGTGTACGGCTTTTCCAAGAGTGAGCTTGGCAACATTCGCGCGGATGAAGAAGCGCAGTTCAAGAAAATGGCAAAGCATGTTCTATCGCTAACCGATGCGCAGTTGCGCGAGTTGCTTGCAAACGGACAGTTTGAGGAGGTTGAAAAAAATGCCAAAAAAATATCGCAGTGACGCACTCGCCGCCATCCACGAAACGATGGAAGCGCTGCACGACGTGGGTGCAGTCAACAAACAAACCATGCGCGAGTTCGACGAAGCTTGTTTGACTCCCGTGCATACCCTCAGCCCAGAGGAAATCAAATCCCTGCGCTTGCGCGAACACATCTCCCAACCGGTATTTGCACGTTACCTGAACGTCTCCAAAAATCTGGTTTCCGATTGGGAGCGCGGTGTCAAAAAACCGGGCGGCCCGGCCTTGCGGTTGCTGGCGGTGATTCAGAAAAAAGGGTTGATGGCGATTGCTTGAAATCTTGCTGGTAATTTATTCCGAACACGACTCCTTTTGCCCTACTTCAGCCAACAAAATCTATGGGACAAGCTAAATCTGAGTTGATGAGAGACTGGAATGCACCCGACAACTACGTATGCGCCAAGTGTGTAGATGACGACTTTCTCAAAAAAGTCATTCGAAATAACGTTAATCGCCAGACCTGTGATTACTGCCAGTGCGAAACACACACGCACTCAGCGACACCCGTATCTGCACTAATGGAACATATCAGTAACACGGTTTTCTATCACTTTAACAACCCGACCTGCGGAGGTGCGCCTTACGATGAAGGTTGTATTGTTGAGCCGATTAGCACTGAGGATGTGCTGTATGAACTATCGCTTTCCTGCAACGATCAACTCTTCGAAGATATTGCCAATGCTTTTACAAATAAAGAGTGGATAAGAACAGCAAGCGGGAACTGGGCATCGTCTCATCCACACGAAGCAATGAGCGATTCATGGAGCACCTTCGCCAACATCGTGAAGCACGAAGTGCGTTTCTTTTTTCAACACCCATCTGTCTCAAAAACATCACACTGGCAAGAATATGAACCACAACAAATACTGCCTGTCATCGGAAAATTGGTTAATCGTTTAGCGCTGCTTAAAAAGCTACCTGTGAATACAAATTTGTTCCGTGCGCGGAATCGGAACGAAGATGAAAACTGGGAACTCAATGAAAAACAGATGGGCGCACCGCCCCCTGAAAAAGCAAGTGCTGGTCGCATGAACCCTGCTGGCATCAGTTACCTGTATCTTGCTTATGAGCAGGAGACTGCTCTTGCCGAGGTGCTTAGCAGGCCACCATGCAGTGCGGCTATTGCTCATTTCGTGACCCAGCAAGAATTGAATATTCTTGACCTAACACAACTACCGCGCAGGCCATCGATTTTTGATAGTGCTCGGCGTAACGAGCTTGAAGGAATCATTTTTTTGGAAGTGTTTGCCAGTGAGATTTCAAAATCTGTGCAGAAAAATAGAAGAGAGCATATCGAGTACATACCGTCGCAAGTAGTCTCAGAATATTTTGCGATGTTATTCGAAGACAATCGCAGAAATAAACTTGATGGAATTGCATACCGCAGTTCGGTACGCCCCAAAGGGCGCAACTTGGTGTTATTCCCGAAAGAGCGAAGTTGTATCCCTCAATTTGATCAGGTTATTTTTCATCAAGCAAGAGAACAGACATTCTCTGACTGGACTGCATTTTCGGATGCAATCGCATAACTGACACACAACCAAACAATTCGAAAACAGAGGACACAATTTAATCTCGCTCACTCACACTAGCAAAGCTGGTGTCCAGTAAACACATAGATGCAGTGAGTTGTCCATTATTCTATTTCACCCCCTCTCCCGCATGCGGGAGAGGGAACTTGTTTGCATATGGGACGGCTCTGTCACGGCAAAGCCAAGCTGCGGCATTTATTTTTGGCAATTTCGCGTGAGCGCCCGCCAATAGGCGATCTACAGCGTGTGCATGGTATAGATCGCCTATTGGCGGGCATCTCCACGAGGTCGGTTGTTTGACATGCAAATTTTCCGTTGACACTCTGTTTTGCAGAGTCCTATACTCTGCCGAACAGAGTTGCCTCCTATTTCACGAAAGGCTCAGACCATGAAACTGCTCCCCGCACTCCTCGCCGCCGCCCTGCTTTCCGCTTGCGCTTCCGCGCCGCCGCGTCCGGCAAGCATTGCGCGTGGCGATTACACGGCGACTCAGGAATATGCCAGCAAGCTCATTCAGTACGAGATGAAGCGGAATGACGTGGAAGGATTGAGCATCGCGTTGGTGGATGACCAGCGCGTGGTGTGGGCGGAGGGATTTGGTTTTGCCGATGAGGAAAAAGCTATTCCGGCGACGGTTGATACGCTGTATCGGGTTGGCTCGATTTCCAAACTGTTCACCGCGACGGCGGCGATGCAATTGGTCGAGCAAGGCCGGCTCGACATCGACCAGCCGTTAATCCAATACATTCCAAATTTTTCCATCAAATCGCGTTTCGCCGACGCGCCCGCCATCACGCCGCGCCAACTGATGACGCATCATTCCGGTCTGCCGCGTGACCGGCTCAAAGGTTTTATGGCGGCCAACCCCGCGCCGTTCGCCACGCTGGTGGTTGACATCCGCGACGATTACACCGCATATCCGCCGGGGCTGATCGCTTCCTATTCCAATCTGGGCATCAGTCTGCTCGGGGTCGCCATACAGAATCAAAGCGGCCTGCCTTACGCGGATTTCATGCGGCAATCGCTGCTTGTTCCCATGGGCATGACGAACTCTTCGTTCGACACGGGACTTTCCGCTTCGCCGCTGATGGCGAAAGGTTATCAAGGCCGCAAAGCAGCAGTTGAACCCGGCTTGCGCGATGTGCCCGCTGGCGGGCTGAATTCCAGCGTCAGCGAGATGAGCCGTTTTATGTCCATGGTGTTTGCGGGCGGTGTTTCGGGCGGCCAGCAGATCATTCAAGAGAAAACGTTGGCCGAAATGTTGCGTCCGCAAAACGACGCAGTGGCATTGGATTTTGATACTCGCGTCGGGCTGGGATGGTGGTTGGATGCCAAGGGCAAACCGCTGTTGCAAAATGGCGGGACGATTGCGTCGCACAACGGTGCGACGGAATTTTTCCGCAGTCAATTATTCATTTTGCCGGGACACAAATTAGGCGTGGTGGTGCTGGCCAATTCCAGCACGGCGGGCGGCGTGGTCGAACATATCGCCATCGAAACGCTGGCCTTGGCGCTGGAGGCCAAGCGCGGCATTCGCCAGCCGGAAGCGGATAAAAACAAAATTGAAACCGATTTGCAAGCGCTGACTCCGGCACAAGTGAATGAGTATGTCGGCGATTACACGACGATGATGGGCATGGCGCAGATCAGCGCCTGCGGCGAAGGTTTGTGCGCTGTTGCGGCGGATAAAAAATTCAATTTGCTTCACGGCAAAGACGGCCAGTTCCGGCTCGATTATTCGCTGCTGGGATTGATTCATCTCGACCTCGGCTACCTCGGCAAAGTCGGCATCACGCGACGCACGCTGGACGGGCGCGAGCTGCTGGTCGCCCGCATCGGCGAGCAGGAGGCGCTGGTCGGCCAACGCATCACTCCGCCCGCCAATCTCGAACTTTGGCGGCGCTATCTGGGCGAATACGAAAACACCAATCTGGGCAACGACCACAAGTTCATGGATGGCGTGAAATTGCTCGAAGAGCGCGGTTATCTTTTCGTGGAAATCAGCAAAGACGGCACGGCTCTGGGCAAGGCATTGCTCAAACCTTTATCCGACCACGAAGGTTTAATGCTCGGAAATTTGAGCGACAGCGGAGAAACGGTGCGCGTGGTGCAACAAGAGGGCGAAGCGCGGTTGTTGTTTGGCGGATATTTGTTTAAGAAAATTGCGCGGTAAAAATTTTATGAATACAAAAAATCTATCCGCTCGTCATTCCCGCGAAAGCGGGAATCCAGCAATAAATAGCTCTCCGCGTAGCGGACAAAACCGGAATGTCGTCCCGCTTCGCGGGAAATTTTTTGACTATCTGGATTCCCGCCTGCGCGGGAATGACGGGGTGTTTTTCAAGTTGAGGCGCTTTCTCGCGCTGCGCAATTGGCTATTTTTCCCGCTGTGCGCTCTCCTCCTTGCGGGCTGCGCCACACCCGCCACCCATCCCGCATTGCATGCCAAAAGTAATCTGCCCGAGCTAATCCCCGTGCGCGATTTTGTGGCAAACCGGGGCAGTAATTGGAACTATCAGATTTCGCCGGACGGCAAGAAGTTGGCGTGGCTGGCGATCAAAGGCGTGTCGATAAATATCTTCATCAAAGATATTGAACACAACACCACGCGCACTTTTCCGGCTAACAATTTTTATGGATTTTATTGGGCGCAAGACAGCCGCCGCTTGATATTTATGAGCTCACAAGGCGACGAAAATGCGGCCTACCTAAGCTTCGATACCGAACAATCCGGCGACAACCCGCCAGTAGTTTTTCTTTCGCCAATAAACGGCGTGAAGGCAACAATGCTCAGGCAAATTGTCGATGATCCGGCGCACGTGTGGATCGTTCACAATCAGCGCGACAAATCGCTTTTCGATTTGTACAAAGTCAACCTCGATACGCGGGAATCGTTGCTGGTGGTGCAAAATCCCGGCAATGCCAGCAATGTGTTGATCGATGCGCAAGGCGTATTCAGAGGGCGCATTACCAAACAAGACGACATCTCTTCCATCGAATTGCTGCAAGCAGACGCGGTGACGTACAAGCCCGTTTATCAATGGTCGTCCAGCGATCTGGTGGAAGTGGTGAGCGTCGCCGATGGCGGTGCTACGTTGTATCTGCTGACAAACAAAGAGCGCGACCGCAGAGTGTTGCTCGCGCTTTCCACGGCGACCAGCGCAGAGACACTGGTGTATGAAGATGCTGTGGTTGATGTCTCGTCCATCTACACCCATCCGCTCACGGGCAAACCGCTCATCGCGTTCACCGAGCCGGACTATCCCAAGGCGGAGGTGCTCGATCCCGCTTGGCGCGAAACGTTTGGATTTTTAAAACCAAACTCCTCCCAACCTCCCCTTGTCAGGGGAGGTTGGGAGGGGTTGGAATCTACGTCACACGCACGCATCAACATTCTCAGCAGCGACCGCGCATTTCAACATCTGACATTTGCCTTAAACACGGACAAGGGCACGGAGTGGTTTCTGTACGACATGGCGCAAGGCCGCCTCGAACTGCTAGGCGCATCGCCCACTCTCGAACATAAAGATGAGTTGTCCGACATGAAGCCAATTGAAATTCGCAGCCGCGACGGCATTGCGCTGCACGGCTATCTGACTTTGCCGAAACATGTTTCCGCGCAGCCACTGCCGATGGTGTTGCAGGTTCACGGCGGGCCGTGGTGGCGTGATGCGTGGGGCTACGATACGGAAGTGCAATTCCTCGCCAATCGCGGCTACGCGGTGATGCAGCTTAACTTTCGCGGCTCGCTCGGTTACGGTCGCCGCTTCGAGGAATTGGCCGTCGGCGAATTCGCGGGCAAGATGCAGGAAGATTTGCTGGATGGCGTGCAGTGGGCGATTGAACAAGGCATCGCCGACCCGGCCAAAATCGCCATCGCGGGCGGCAGTTATGGTGGTTACGCCACCTTGGTCGGCTTGAGTTTTACCCCGGAAAAATTTGCCTGCGGCATCGATATTTTCGGCCCTAGCGACCTGACAAAACTGGTCGAAGATTTTCCGCCGTACTGGAAGTTCGAGATGGATCGCTGGCATCGCTTCGTGGGCGATCCGAAGAATGCAGAAGACCGAAAAATCATACACAGCAAGTCGCCGTTGTTCAAAGCCGACAACATCAACAAACCGTTGCTGGTGATTCAAGGCGGCATGGATGTCAGAGTGCGCGCGGATCAAAGTGAAGCGTTGGTTGAGCAGCTAAAGCGCGCCAACAAACCCGTCGAATATTGGTACATCCCAAAAACCGGGCACGGCATCAACGGCTGGCCGCTGCGTTTACAACAACTCAGAAAGTCGGAAGATTTTCTGGCGGAATGTTTGGGCGGAAGAAGCAGCGGGTTTGATTTTTATCAGCTTGGGGCGTGGTTGTTTTAGCGGTGCGCCGTCATTCCGGCGTAGGCCGGAATCCAGTTGATTAAATATTTCCCCGTGAAGCGGGACAACACTCTGGCTTTGTCCGCTACGCGGAGTATTTTTTATTGCTGGATTCCGGCCTGCGCCGGAATGACGGCTCAACGAATTATTGGTTTGAACTAAGGAGCACTCATGCCTCAACTCGCCACCCAACAACTCGATTCCATCCACGCCATGCTCTCCGCCGGACACCGCAATCTGCGCGTGGAGCGCCACAGCCTAATGATGTGGGGAGTTGGTTGCGGCGGGCTGATTATGGCCAGCAGCCACATCCTCAGACCCGAACAAATTCCCGATTTGAAGCTGCGCGCTTTCGCCTGGTTAATCCTGCTGGCGCTCGCCGTTTCCGGTGTTGCTCTGCTCGACTGGCATCTCACGCGCCGCGTCAAACAGGCGCGCGACGAGACCTGGTCGTTCATCCATCAGCAGGTGCTCAAAGTGTTGTGGCTGCTGATGGCGGTGGGCGTGTTGCTCACCTTCGCCATGTTTTTCTACGGCGGCGGCTACATGACTTTTGCGGCGTGGGTGGTGCTGGTGGGGCTGGGTTTGTATGTGCATGGGTTGTTTTCCGAAGAGTTGCTGGAATGGGTAGGCGCGCTGATTATCGTCATCGGCATCGGCATGCTGGCGCTGCGCCTGAGCTACACCGATCTGCAATGGGTCTCCGCTTCCACGTTGGGGCTGGGCTTGCCGTTATTGGCGCTGATGCTGGATAGAGGGCGCGAACGCGCGGCGAAAATACGCGTAGCGCAATCTTTGGGTTGGTTGGTGTGCGTGCTGATCCCGCCGTTGCTCGCGCACCAATTCGATGGAATCTCAATACCAAAAGATGCGCCCGTGGTTTCGCTCGAACAATTCCTGCAACAACCCCGCGTGCATCAGGCCGTCACACTGCCCGCCGGAACGAGCATTCCGGTCAGAGTGGATATTTCCGGCAACGTTTTCCGCGCATCCGAAACCGCCACGTTCCCGCTGGTGTTGAACGAGCCGATGGTCATCATGATGGACGAGGGCAAACCCACCGGCGACATACGCGCATCCGGCGAACGCTGGATACGCTGGCAAGACACGTTCTCCATCCAAATTCCGCGCATCACGGCGGAATACGATCCCAAGCTCGGCGCGGGGATACGCAGCAAGCTGATTGTCGAAACCAAGAGCAGCGATGAACAATAATCAGGAGAAACAATTCATGAAACGACGCGCCTCATTTCTCGCCGCGCTCTGCGCAACCTTGTTCGCAGGCTGCGCTTCTTTACCGCACACGACCACCGAAAAATTCGGCGCGCGCCGGGTCGAATATGCGCTGGTCGATCACGGCACAGTTCCGGTGGTGTTTGAAAATGGTTTGGGCGCACGCATGGAAAACTGGGACAAAGTGTTGCCGGAAATTTCCAAAGATCGCACCACCTTCACCTACAACCGCCCCGGCTACGGCGACAGCGAAAACGCCTCCACGCCGCGCGACGGCGCGCACGTGGTGGACGAGTTGCGCGCCGTGTTGCGCGACAAAGGATTGAACCCGCCTTACGTGCTGGTCGGCCATTCGCT
>JAGVNQ010000321.1 GCA_020053195.1 Sideroxydans sp. | reverse complement strand
TTGGCGGCTCACGTTCGGAGTGTCGCAGATGGACTCCCGTATCTGTCAAACTTCTACTGCCTCCCCGGCATAGCCGGGGGTTCTCCCTTTGTTTGATAGTTACACCCTCACGCCGTCGCAGTCGGTTGCAGAAGCTGAGGATTTCATTAACGCAGCACGCGGCTATATAAACAACAAATTTGGTATGAGTTTATGATTACTGAAATGGATGAAGATCAAGCAGAAAAAGAAGCAACGCAGGCATTCGAGCACCAGATTGGGGTTACGAATATACAAGCAAAGCGTTTCCAGGTGGGCAATCGAGAGTTTCTGAAATTCATGGTTGGTCGTGATGCGCCCTTATATACATATGCACTTCATGCGTGCCAAAAGAACCTTAGCGAAAGTAATCCGTTTCGAGGTGCCATGGGGTTGGTAGTGTCTAATGCTGAGACTTTCCCCTCTTCGCTTGAGGCGAATTCGCTTAATACGCTTCTAACACGCTCCACGCGAGAGGTTTCTGAAGACAGTACTTCCCGTGGCTATGTTGTGCCATACGTTCCATTCCAGAAACGTGAAGATCATCAATTTGCCCAGCCAGCATCGCATATTGTACGGGGACGTCGAGGTGTCGGAAAATCTACACTAATTCGAAGATCTGTTGAATTACTTTCTGGAACCAAAGCATTGGTGGCTGTGCTCGACATGCAAGCTTACTCACTACTGACTGGTGATGATCTTGTTCAGGAGGTGATGTACGACGTATGTGTTTCGCTGTCACAATCTGGGAAGAAAATTGCGCATCGATACAATCTTGATATTTCTATGGGTGAGATTGATTCTGTTGCAGAGGACATTTTGTCTGGTGGCGTATCGTTGGCGAAAGCGCCTGTCGTTATTAAGCGAGCCTTATCGAAAATCACAAAAATAACAAACGACCATGCTTTCGTATTTCTTGATGATCTACATTTAATTGACATCGACTCGCAGCCGATGTTGCTTCACTATTTACATGCAGCGTTAAAGGGAGCAAGTGGTTGGCTTAAAGTGGCTGGGTTAAGCTCATTACTCAATGTGTATTCCTCAACTACGAAGCAGGGTTTGCAAGTTCCCGGAGATGCACAGTTTATTTCGCTTGATCTCACACTTGAAAATCCAGAAGCCGCCGAAGCTCATCTTAGAACAATCTTGAGTGGTTTTTTAAATGCTGTCGGATACAAATTATCAGGGACTGTCATACCGGAGTCGGCATTTCGCCGCCTAGCATGGGCAACCGCTGGTGTGCCTCGTGATTTCCTTCAAATGTTTGCCCGCTCTCTTGAACACGCGAGTCGTAATCGACATAGCGCAGTTACACTATCTGATGTAAACGTTGCAATTGGTGAGTTTGGGCAACAAAAATTAAATGAAGTCCAACAAGATGCAAGAAACAATGAAGGGGAACTTCGAGCAATGCTGACAAAGCTGGAGGCACTCTGCCTTGAAGCAAATGGCGTGAATGCTTTTCTCATTCGTAGTGAAGACTCTATTGAACGAAAACTTGTCCAGATTCTAAGCGATCTGCGAATGGTGCACCTGATCAATCAATCCATCACCCCTGATAAGGCGGGGGAAAGATATGAGGCGTTTATCCTCGACTATTCACTATTCACGGGATTCCGGCGAAGACCAAGTATTACTGAAATGGTGCCAGATGAATTGCAATTCAAAGCATCTGAGCTGCGAGCATTGCCTAAGATATCAGCTGGGTTCTTTGACGCTAAAGAATAGTAGGGCAAATAGAATTAGGGTCAGTTTCGAATTACCCTTTCTTCCCCCAACAAAACGCCCCTTAGTCGGGGCGTTTTGCATTGCGGTATTACATGGAGATGCCCGTTGATAGGCGCTCTTCATGAGGCACTCGATGTAGATCGCCTATTGACGGGCATTCCCATGAGGGTAGGATTTTGCGATTAGATGCTGATTCTCGTGTTTGTGTATTCTGGAGAAAATCGCCACCAATCTCGCGCAGAAACGTTCACCAAGTTTTTGGCAACTTGCGGCGAGTATGAAAAATCCGCAGAACATGTAGTTCATCACCCGCTACGCGATATGGAATGACGAAGGGATAACGGTCAATCACCAACTCGCGTGTGCCTGGAACTCTGCCAGGTCGCCCGGAAGATGGAAAATCACTCAACGCATCAACTTTAGCTTTGACGTACACGAACATTTCAGCGGCAGCCGTCGCGTTTTCCAGCGCTATGTAGTCCGCCTCGGCATCCAAATTCCTGATTGCTTTTTGCAGCCACCTAACCCGCATGCCGCTGCCACTTTGCGCTGATGTTGTTGATTTCCTCATCGCTGGCGAACTCGCCCTTGTCAGCTTCAGTGATCGCTTGCGTAATCTCGGCGATTTGCCATGACTCGCGCTCGATATAATCACGGATGGCTTGCCCGGCCAGGAAAGATTTGGTGCGGCCTGTGGCTGCTGCCAGTACGTCTAGCTGATTAGCCAGATCGTCAGGAAGGCGCATCGACATCATGCTCATAACTTACCTCTTATTCTGTATCACAATGTTTTCATTGTAAGCCATTGAAAGATGGTGTTGGTATATTTACGCTTGGAGCTATAGAGGGCGGATTCAGTGATCCATTAGACCTCAACCCCTCCCAGCCTCCCCTTGTCAGGGGAGGAGCCGACTCTGCTCTCCCCCTGATAAGGGGGAGTTGGAGGGGGTTTGAACCTAATGAACTTTCTAGGCTTATGCATCAAGCAGAATCCAGAAATCGGCTCAGGTGAGGTGATCTTTCAACATTGATGGACGCTTCATGGCAAACCAGCAGGCAGGTGTGCGGGGAATATTTCACCAATCGCATCGAGTCTGCTTATATGCGCGTTGATGCCAGTCGAAATTACAATAAAAAATGGCCGAGATAATCGGCCATTTTTTTATGCCAACCGTTTCAGGCGGCATCCATCCAAAGCTATTTACCCCAACAAGTGCCTCACCATCTCGCGTTCGCCAAGCAGTTCGTTGTAGCTGTCCATCATGTGTTTGCGGTTGAGTTCGGTGATGTGCAGGTCTTTGACGATGCAGTATTTGCCGTTGAGGCAGGTGACGGGGAAGCCGTACAGTACGCCTTTGGGGATGCCGTAGCTGCCGTCGGAGGGGATGCCCATGGTGACCCAGTCGTTGTGCGGGGAATTCAGCAGCCAGTCGTGGACGTGGGCGATGGCGGAGTTGGCGGCGCTGGCGGCGCTGGAAAGGCCGCGCGCTTCGATGACTGCCGCGCCGCGTTTTTGCACGGTGGGGATGAAGGTGGATTCCACCCATTCCGGGTCTTGCAGGATGTCGGCCACTTTGGTTTTGTTTATTTCGGCGTGCGACAGGTCGGGATATTGCGAGCCGGAATGGTTGCCCCAGACCACCATGTGTTTGATGTCGGCAGTCGGGACGGATAATTTTTGCGCGACTTGGGCGATGGCGCGGTTGTGGTCGAGGCGCATCATGGAGGTGAAGTTCAGCGGGTCAATATCCGGGGCGTTGCGCATGGTGATGAGCGCGTTGGTGTTGGCCGGGTTGCCGACCACCAGCACTTTGACGTTGCGCGAGGCGACTTCATTCAAGATGCGGCCTTGTTCGGAGAAAATCGCGCCGTTGGCTTCCAGCAGGTCTTTGCGCTCCATGCCTTTGCCGCGCGGACGTGCGCCGACCAGCAGCGCGACTTCGGCATCGCGAAAAGCGACGCGCGCATCGTCGGTGGTGATGACTTGCTGCAACAAGGGGAATACACAATCTTCCAATTCCATCGCCACGCCGCGCAAAACTTGCTGCGCCGGAGTGATGTCCAGTAATTGCAAAATGATCGGTTGATCAGCACCCAGCATGTCGCCTTTGGCGATACGGAACAACAGGTTGTAACCGATTTGTCCTGCTGCGCCGGTGATTGCTACGCGGATGGGTGCTTTCATGTTTTCCTCTCTGAAATTAAAGGAGATTTAAAATCTCTTTTGGGTAAAAATTTTGATTATTAAATTTTCGCGAGTGAAATATTAAATTTCGGACGAATAGTAGCCTTTTGCTTTTAACTCGCCAAGTCTAAGAGTACGATTCAGCCATTGTTATTCGTGTTTAATAATAAAAATGTCGATGATAAAAACGAATAAACCCCGCCCCAAACACCTGGCACTACACAAAATAAAGCTCCCGCTCTCGGGTTACGTTTCCATCTTGCACCGCGTCAGCGGCGCACTGCTTTTTCTCACGCTTCCTTTGCTATTGCTGTTGTTGGATCAAAGTTTGCGCTCCATCGAAACCTATACCAATTTAGTCGAGTATCTAGCTCATCCCCTGTTGAAGTTTGCTTTGCTCGGTTTGTTGTGGGCGTTTCTGCATCATTTCTGCGCCGGTCTGCGTTATCTGGCGATTGACTTGCACCTGCTGCCCAACTTGGCTTCTGCGCGCGCAGCCAGTATTTGGGTGCTGGCCGTCAGCCTGACCCTGACCCTCGTACTGGGAGCGAAACTATGGTGAACCGTGTCGTAACCGGTGCGCATTACGGCCTGCGCGACTGGCTGGCGCAGCGCGTCACCGCAGCGGTGATGGCGGTGTATGTTTTGGTCGTTGCGGGCTATTTATTGATGCAGCCGTCCTTCGGCTATGACACTTGGCTGGAGCTGTTCACCAGCAATGTGATGCGGACTTTTTCGCTGCTGTTTTTGTTGAGCCTGTTTTATCACGCTTGGATAGGCGTGCGCGACATCGTGATGGATTATGTGAAACCGGCGGGCATCCGCCTGTTGATACACGTCTTGGTCATTCTTGCACTGGTGGTGTATGTGATCTGGTCGGTACAAATTCTTTGGGGACTTTAATGGCATTGCCGAAAAGAACATTCGATGTGGTGGTGGTGGGCGCGGGTGGCGCGGGCATGCGCGCGGCGCTGACCTTATCCGAGGCGGGGCTGAAAGTCGCGGTGTTGTCCAAAGTTTTCCCGACGCGCTCGCACACCGTCGCCGCGCAGGGCGGCATCGCCGCTTCGCTGGGCAATGTCAATGAAGACAATTGGCACTGGCACATGTACGACACCGTGAAAGGTTCAGACTACCTCGGCGATCAGGATGCCATCGAATACATGTGCCGCGCCGCGCCCGAAGTGGTGTACGAGTTGGAGCATTTCGGCATGCCGTTTGACCGCTTGGATAGCGGCAAGATTTACCAGCGCCCGTTCGGCGGCCACATGCAGGATTATGGCAAAAACCCCGTGCCGCGCGCTTGCGCCGCCGCCGACCGTACCGGCCACGCGCTGCTGCATACGCTGTACCAGCAAAACGTCAAAGCCAATACCAACTTCTTTGTCGAATGGATGGCGCTTGATTTGATCCGCGACGAGGACGGCGAAGTGCTGGGCGTAGTGGCGATGGAGATTGAAACCAGCGAAGTGATGATTTTGCAAGCGCGCGCCACGCTGTTTGCCACGGGCGGCGCGGGGCGCATTTTTCAGGCCAGCACCAACGCCTACATCAACACCGGCGACGGCCTCGGCAT
Organism: Sideroxydans sp.; assembly: GCA_020053195.1. Taxonomy (GTDB): domain Bacteria; phylum Pseudomonadota; class Gammaproteobacteria; order Burkholderiales; family Gallionellaceae; genus Sideroxyarcus. The sequence continues at coordinate 1,139 of JAGVNQ010000321.1, read as the reverse complement.
GGCGGCGCGCGCCGGCATTCCGCTGGAAGACATGGAATTTTTCCAGTTCCACCCGACCGGGGTTTATGGCTCGGGCGTGCTGATTACCGAAGGTGTGCGCGGCGAAGGCGGCTTTCTGGTGAACAAAGACGGTGAGCGTTTTATGCCGCGTTACGCGCCCAACGCCAAGGATCTGGCCAGCCGCGACGTGGTGTCGCGCGCCATGGCCACCGAGATCAAGGAAGGACGCGGCTGCGGGCCGCATGGCGATCACGTCATGCTCAAGCTCGACCACCTAGGCGACGAAGTGATCCGCCATCGCCTGCCCGGCATCCGCGACATCGCCCTCAAGTTCGCGCATGTTGACCCGGCCAAAGCGCCCATCCCGGTAGTGCCGACCGCGCATTACATGATGGGCGGCATCCCCACCAACTATCACGGGCAAGTGGTTGCGCCGCATGGCACCGGACCGGAAGATGTGGTGCAGGGATTCTATGCGGTGGGCGAATGCGCCTGCGTGTCGGTGCACGGGGCGAACCGTCTGGGCTGCAACTCGCTGCTCGATCTGATCGTGTTCGGTCGCGCCGCCGCGCGTCAGATCATCGAAGACCTGAAAAATAATCCAAACCCGAAACCCTTGCCCGCCGATGCGGCGGATAAACCGCTGGCGCGTTTGGCGCGCTTGGAAAATCAGAAAAATGGCGAACGTGTGGCGGATGTCGGCGATGCCATGCGCAAGACCATGCAAGCCCATTGCGGCGTGTTCCGCTTTCCCGACTTGCTGGCAGAAGGCGTGAGCAAAATCCGCGAAGTGGCCGAGCGCGCGCGTAACACCGAGATCAAGGACAAAAGCAAAGTGTTCAACACCGCGCGCGTTGAAGCGCTGGAGTTGGACAATCTGATCGAAGTCGCCCAAGCCACCATGACCGCCGCCGCCGCGCGCAAAGAAAGCCGAGGCGCGCACGCGCGCGAAGACTTCCCCGAACGCGACGACAAAAACTGGCTCAAGCATTCGCTGTACTACAGCGAAGGCTACCGCCTGGATTACAAACCCGTGCGCCTGAAACCGCTCACGGTCGAATCGTTCCCGCTCAAACCACGGGTGTATTAGGAGTTTGGTAGGTTGGGCAAAGCGCAGCGTGCCCAACAAAAAATGCGAC
>JAGVNQ010000052.1 GCA_020053195.1 Sideroxydans sp. | reverse complement strand
GATCAATCATGTTGGGCACGCTGCGCTTTGCCCAACCTACAAACTTCCATATTTTCAAAACATATCTTGCCCGCAAGCCCCTATCGGCGGGCTTCTCCATCAAGTGCATCACGTAGAACGCCTATTGACGGGCATCTCCGCGAGGTGATCTATTCATTTCTTCTATTTTTCTGCTTCGCCAATAAGTACGACAGCGCACAGAAGCAATTTGTCGTTTGTCGCAGAGTGTCGCTTCCCATCCCGACATAAAGAAAAGAGAGGCGACAAAATGCTTCAGAAAGAATTGAACGAAGAGAATAAGGAAATTAAAAACGTGGCTTACGAGCTGTATGTGAAACACGGATTTAAGGACGGTAATGATTATGTGGATTGGCTGGAGGCGGAGCGGCTTTCGGGCAAACACCCGCCCGTGATCCCCCTCAAAAAACGGACGAATTTGCTGGCGGTTATCGTGGCGATTTTATGCGTGATCGTGGCGATACTTTTGTTCATGCTGATGCGGCCTGCACCCGAGATGAAGTTGTCGCAACAAAGTTTGTCCGAGCTGAAGTTGATGATGCTGGTGCTTGATCCGAAGACGGATGAAGAGGTGGTCGTTTTCGGCGATGCCTATTTTGATTTCAACCAATCAACGCTGACCGCAGCCGCCAAGGCGCTGCTGGACAAAAATATTCTGGTGTTGAAAGACAATCCGCAAATGAATGTGCGCATTGCGGGCTATACCTCGGCGCAAGGCTCGGAAGAGGTCAATCAAAAACTGAGCGAAGCCCGCGCCAATGCGGTGATGAGTTATCTGACCGGAAAAGGAATTACGGCGGAGCGCATCACGACCATCGGCTATGGCAGAACAAAACCAGCGTTGTACGAGGTGTCGCCAGCGGACATCAATTCGCCGGAAGCCAAGGCCAATATGCGGGTGCTGTTTGAGATTGTGGTTAAGTAGTTTTTAGTCGTTAGTCGATAGTTCTTAGTTAAAAGCCGCAACGCAGTTGCGACAAAGCCAACTACCAACTAACGACTAACGACTTGCAACTAAAGTTACTCCGCAATGCCGCGACTGCGCAGTTCGGCGCGGCATTGTTTGTAGTCGGGGCAGACACTTTCGACCACGCGCCAGAACGCGGGCGAGTGGTTCATCTCTTGCAAATGCGCGAGTTCGTGTACCACCACGTAGTCGATCAAGTGCAGCGGCATTTTCACCAGTTGCCAGTTCAGGCGCACTACGCCGTGCGTGGTGCAACTGCCCCACTGCGTGCGCGCCGCCGACAGTTTGATTTCGCGCGCAGTCACTTTCAGCAGCGGCGCGAAATAGTCCACGCATTCGCCGAACACACGCAGCGCTTCGTGGCGATACCAGTGGGTCACGGCTTTTTCGATATGCGCCGCCTCCGCTTCCACGCCGACCGGCACGTGCAGAATTTCGCCGTGCAGTTGCGCCATTGCGCCGCGCAGTTTGGGCATTAACTGCAACACAAATTCTTCGCCGCGAAACGGGATGCGTGCGCCGTCTGCCCACAAAATCGGCGGCGCTTTTTTCGCCTGCCAGCTATCCAGTTTCTGCACCAGCCAATCGGCTCTCTCGTGCAGCACTTCGTGCAGCCATTTTTCCGAAGCGCGCAGCGGCATGCTCACCGTCAGCCCTCTGTCGTCGATACGCATGCCGATACTGCGCCGCTTGCCGCTGCGTTTGAGGGTGTAGGAGATGTGCTTGTCGGAAAGCTGTAGCGTGCGCTGTTCGGCGGCGGGGGGAGGCGATGGGGGGCGTGAAGATTTAAACATTAGCAAAACAATTCCGGCCACGGATGAACACGGATAAACACAGATAAAACCGATGTCAGACCTATCCGTGTTTTGTTTTTCATCCGTGGGTATCCGTGTTCATCCGTGGCTCAATTTTCTTGCTCCAGCTTGACCATCTCGCCTTCGATCCAGTCTTCGACGAGGGTGTTGATCTCTTCGGCTTTGAGTCCGGCGGTTTCAATCGGTTTGCCGATGACCATGACAATGGTGCCGGGGTGTTTGATGAAGGCGTTGCGCCCCCAGAATTTTCCGGCGTTGTGCGCTATCGGCAACACGGGAACGGCGCAATGCGCGGCCAGCAACGCGCCGCCGATTTTGTATTTGCCGCGCTCGCCGTAAGGGATGCGCGTGCCTTCGGGAAACAGCACCACGCTGAAGCCCTGCTGTATTTTTTCTTTGCCTTTTTTCAACAACTGGCGCACCGACTCTTTGCCTTTGCTGCGATCCAGCGCGATGGGGCTGGACAGCGCCAGCAACCAGCCGAAGAACGGTATCCACAGCAACTCGCGCTTGGCCACCCAGCAATGCGCGGGCAACACGGTTTGCAGCGACAGCGTCTCCCACGCCGACTGGTGTTTGCTCAACACCACGCAGGATTCAGCCGGAATATTTTCCAGTCCGCGCACTTCCATTTTGATATTGCAGATGACGCGCAACAGCCACAGCGTGCCCGGCGCATAACCGGACAGCAGGCGATGGCGGTTGTGTTGATTGAAGGGAAAGATGAACGGCGACAACAGCGCATAAAACACGGTGAACACGGCATGCACGAGAAAATACACAATGGAACGGATCAGTTTCATAACAGGGAAGCCGCCACCGCAGCGAGATCGGGGAAAATTAATGTGCCTGCGGGCAGTCCGCCCGCCGCTTGGGTTTTTGCGCCTTTGCCGGTGAGCACCAGATAAGGTTGCGCCTCCACGCGCACTGCCGCTTCCAGATCGCGCAGCGAATCGCCCACGGCGGGTACGCCTTTCAGGTTCGCGCCGTAGCGCACGGCGATTTCCTCAATCATGCCGCTCTTCGGTTTGCGGCAGGTACATTCCGCCTCACTGGTATGCGGGCAGAAGAATATCGCGTCGATACGACCACCGACCAGCGCCAGCGCTTTGTGCATCTTGTTGTGGATGGCATTCAGCGTCGGCATGTCGAACAGGCCGCGCCCGATGCCGGACTGGTTGGTCGCCACCACCACGCGATAGCCCGCCTGATTCAGGCGCGCGATGGCTTCAAGACTGCCGGGAATCGGCTTCCATTCATCCGGGCTTTTGATGAACTGGTCGGAGTCGAAATTGATGACACCGTCGCGGTCGAGGATGATGAGTTTCATTTTTTAGTCTCTAGTCGGTAGTCGTTAGTTATTAGTTGGGTTGTCGCTTCGCGGTTTTTTGGGTTTAACTTCTAACTAAAGTCTAACGACTAGCGACTGCTTCTAACGACTGCCTCTAAGCCGCCAGCTTGGAAATATCCGCCGACTGGTTCATCAAACGTCCCAATTGTTGCAGCAGGATGGCGCGGTTCAGGCGCAGCGCTTTGTCTTCGTCCATCACCATCACTTTGTCGAAGAAGTCGTCGATAAACGATTTGAGCGTGACCAGCGTTTTCAGATTATTGCTGTAATCGCCGCGCTCGAAATAGTTGCGCGCCATCGGCGTGATGTCCTGAATCGCCTGATACAGCTCGCGCTCCGCCGCGTCCTTGAGCAAGGCCGGGTTGATCGCGGCTTGCGACAAATCGCCCAGCTCTTCGCGGTTTTTGCGCATGATGTTTTGCACGCGCTTGTTGGCCGCCGCCAAATCCTTGGCCACTTCCAGCGCGGCGAACGTGCGCACGCCCTGCAAGCGCGGCAACACTTCGTGCAAGTTGCCGTTCAACACCGCCAGCACCGCTTCGACATGCGCCGCTTCGAAGCCGCGTTCGCGCAAATAGCCGCGCAGCCGCTCCAGCATGAAGGCTTCCACATCCGCCGCCACCGTGGCGCTCAACAGACCCGCGTGGAAATTATCCGCCGCCGCTTTGAGCAGCGCGGGCAAGGCCAAATCTAGCGGAGTCTCGATCAAAATGCGCAAGATGCCCAGCGCCTGACGACGCAGCCCGAACGGGTCTTTGTCGCCGGTCGGCACTTGGCCGATGCCGTAAATGCCGATAATGGTTTCCAGTTTGTCGGCCAACGCCACGGCACACGACAAGCCGCCCTGCGGCAAAGTGTCACCGGCAAAACGCGGATGGTAATGCGCCTCGATGGCGTTCACCACCTCGTATTTTTCGCCGTCGTGGAACGCGTAATAACGCCCGATGATGCCTTGCAATTCGGGGAACTCGCCCACCATGTCGGTCAGCAGATCGGCTTTGCACAGGCGCGCCGCCATTTCCGCGTCGGCCTTGTCCACTTCCAGCAAGCGCGCGATGGTTCCGGCCAGCGTGGTGATGCGCTCGACGCGCTGCAACTGCGTGCCCAGCTTGTTGTGATACACCACGTCGCCCAGTTTTTCGACGCGCGATTCCAGCTTCTGTTTGCGGTCCTGATTAAAGAAGAAACGCGCGTCGGACAAACGCGGGCGCACCACGCGCTGGTTGCCTTCGATGATGTGGTGCGGGTCGCTCACCTGCATGTTGGAAACGATGAGGAATTTGTTCAGCAGCTTGCCGTCTTTATCCAGCAGCGGGAAATATTTCTGGTTCTGCTGCATGGTGAGGATCAGGCATTCCTGCGGCACGTCGAGGAATTCTTTTTCGAATTCGCCCACATACACTTCCGGCCATTCCACCAGCCCGGTCACTTCGTCCAGCAGCGTGCTCAACACGCTGCGCTCTTCGTTGGACATGCTCAACAATTTTTGCAAATCGAAGTTGGCGTGGCCTATCCAGATCGCATGGTGTTCTTCCGCCAGTTGATCCAATCGCGCCACGATACTTTCGCGCCGGTTGGCGAAACTGACCACCACGCGCCCGGCTTGCGCCAGAGTGGATTCGTATTCGTCCGCATGTTCTATCGTCACGCGCTCGTTGCACATGAAACGGTGGCCGCTGGTAACGTTGCCGCTGCTCAAACCCAGCACCTCCGCCGCCACCACGCGCTTGCCGTGCAGAATGGTCAGCCCGTGAACCGGGCGCACGAACTGGTAATCAAAATCACCCCAGCGCATCAGCTTGGGGACAGGCAGTTTTTTCAGTGCCGCCGCGATAATGTCTTGCAGATAAGCATCCAGCGCCTGGCCTTTTTGCTCGATGCGCGCCACAAAACATTCCGCCTTGCCTTCACCCACTCGCTGCAATTGCGCCATCAACACGTTGGCCGAACGCATGAATCCTTCCAGCGCCTTGGTCGGCTTGCCCTCGGCATCCAGCCCGGCACTCACCGCAGGTCCTTTGCGCTCGACGATGCGGTCGGGCTGTTGCGATTTGACTTCAGTGATGCTCAGCGCCAAACGGCGCGGCGTGCAAAACGGCGTGAGCACGCTGGTGGTACTCAACAGCGCCTGCTCTTTCAGCGCGTTGAACACTTCGTTGGCAAACGTTGAAGACAGTTTTTCCAGCGCCTTGGGCGGCAGCTCTTCGGTGAGCAACTCGATCAATAAAGTTTCTGTGGTCATACCGATTTCTCCAGTTTCTTAGCCATGGGGAAACCCAATGCCTCGCGTGAATCGTAATACGCCTGCGCCACTTGCCGCGCCAGCGCGCGCACCCGTCCGATGTAGGCCGCACGCTCGGTGACCGAGATCGCGCCGCGCGCATCCAGCAGATTGAAGGTATGCGAACACTTCATCACCATCTCGAAACCGGGCAATGGCAGCCCCGCTTCCATCAGGCGTTTCGCTTCGGATTCGTATTCGTTGAAATGGCGAAACAGCATCTCGACATTGGAATGTTCGAAGTTGTATTTCGATTGCTCCACTTCGTTCTGGTGATACACGTCGCCGTAAGTCACTACCGTGTCGCCGTTTTTCGCCCACACCAGATCGAACACGTTTTCCACGCCTTGCAAATACATGGCCAGACGTTCCAGCCCGTAAGTGATTTCGCCCAGCACCGGCTTGCAAGTGAGCGAGCCGACTTCCTGAAAATAAGTGAACTGCGTGACTTCCATGCCGTCCAGCCACACTTCCCAACCCAAGCCCCACGCGCCCAGCGTCGGCGATTCCCAATCATCCTCAACGAAGCGGATGTCGTGCTCCTGCGGGTTGATGCCCAACGCGCGCAAGCTGTCGAGATACAACTCCTGAATATTGTCGGGGGAAGGTTTCAGCACCACCTGGTATTGGTAGTAATGCTGCAAGCGGTTGGGGTTCTCGCCGTAACGCCCGTCTTTGGGGCGGCGCGAAGGTTGCACATACGCCGCGCGCCAAGACTCGGGGCCGATTGCGCGCAAAAAAGTGGCAGTATGGAAAGTGCCCGCGCCGACTTCAATATCGTAAGGTTGCAGCAGCGCGCAGCCCTGCTTGTCCCAGAATTGTTGCAGCGTCAGGATGACGTGTTGAAAGGTGAGCATTTGCTAAAAACCGGCTTGATTACGAAGGGGCGCATTTTACGGGTTTTCGGGGAACGCCGTCATCCCTATCCGCCGTTGCGCTTCCCGGATTGCATGCTTCTTGCCCGACACACGGCTTTACTCCCTTCTCCCGCAGGCGGGAGAAGGGCTGGGGATGAGGGTCTTAGCTATGGAATAGTAATTCTTAATGCGGAACAACCCTCACCCTAACCCTCTCCCGCCTGCGGGAGAGGGGACTGCCGAATCTCATGACTAATCAGGAATATAATTAAACGGCAACCAGCCCGCAAGCCAATATTCACGCCATTCTTCATCGAGCACCTGATGCAGATCGCCTATTGGCGGGCATCTTCACGGGGTAGTATCTTGCTCACTGCAAAAGATTCCGGCAGCAAAGCCTCGACCACGCCGTAGCGCCCCGGCGCTTCGCCGGGAGAAGCAGGATAGTCCTCGTGCCGGTTGGTACCGCTGGCTTCTTCGATGGCATCCAGAATCATGTTCTCCAGATATTGTTCGCCGCCGATTTTGGCGAGTTCCTCGTAATCGGCTTTAGCCAGTTTTTTCTCCAGCTTCTGCCTGATATAGCTTTCGTTGGCTTCGAGATGGCGCATCACTTTCAAGCTGTCGAACGTACCGACCTTGACCCCCAGCACCGGTATAGCCAACACGTAGCCGGAGTCTTCCCAGATTTCCTGCGCAACATTCGCTTCGTCGGACGGCTTTTTGATTGACAGCAAATTAATGTTTAACCGCACCAAAAATAGCGGCAGCGTTCTCGCCTCCTCCGAGGCCGCGCTCGCACTGCTCACCTGCTGGAGGATCGCTGTTTCGGGCGCTGGCTGCTGTTTGGTGTAGAACAAAACAAACATGCTGACCACAATCGTCAAGCCAATGAGCGTCCACACAATCCAATAAATATTCCGGTGCTTATCTTCTTCGGGCGCGACGGCGTAACGGGCTTCGCTTTTGCTGTCGCGGGCGAAAAACTGCGGCGCGGCGGGCTGCTGGCTCAGCGTCAGATCGTAAGCGGCGCGCTTGGCCTCATCAGACAACACTTCGTAAGCCTGCACCACCAGCGACGCGTGTTCCGCGATTTGCGCATCGCCGGGATTCCTATCCGGGTGATAGCGCTGCATCAGGCTTTTGAAAGCGGCTTTAATAACAGCGGGGCTGGCGTTGGGGCTTACTTCCAGAATTTCGTAGCAATTCATATCGTGTAAAGGACTTCGGGAAAGATCAGGCTATTCAAGCCGGGTAAACGTGGTGATGCTGCCATCTTGTTCGACCACCTGAAATTCGTTCGGCTTCACATATACCACCGGATCGGGATCGTGCTCCAAATTTCCACGATGCATGTCGCTCCAGATTATTTGCCGCCCCTTGATCTGCCACACGCCGTATTGCATCGCAGCGCCACCGTCCGCCTTGATTTCCCACTCGCCGTTGGCATACAGATGAATCGGGGTCGCCGATCTGGACGATACCCATTTGCCCACAAAATCCTTTTCGGTGATCGCGCCGCTTACGCCACCCGAAGCGAACACCAGCAAGACGATAATCGCCGCCAGAATCAAAATCAGCTTGAGATGTTTTTGCACAAATTCCATTTTTAACCCGCCGGAGAATGATCGAATCCCGAAGACAAACGCGCAAACTGTTTTACCTAAAAACCTTGTTTGCCCGCTGCGTTGTAGGTCGGGTTTCAACCCGACATGTCGGGCTGAAACCCGACCTACGTTCTAATGGGTAATCCGGGTTTAATTCAGCCCCAATCTTCTTCTGGCTTCCTCGGTTTGGCGGCGTTCTTCTTCGATGCGGTTGCGCTCCGCTTCTTCCCGCTGCTGTTTCTCATATTCTTCGCGCATTCTTTCTTGCTCTTCATCGTAACGCGCTTGCTGTTCGGCGCGTCTTAAGTCCTCAGACACTCTTTCCCCCATGCGCCTGGACTCTTCGGCAAATCTGCGCGCATCCTCCTCCTGTTTGCGCGCTGCTTCTTCCTGCTTTCGTATCGCAAGTTCTTCCTCGCGCCGTTCGTTTTCGCTGCGGCGGTTGGCGGCTTCCAGCATTTCGGCTTCGGCCCGGCTATTCACCCGCACCCCGGTCTCCTGATAATAGTTCTGGATATAGGCTCTCTCCTCGGCTTTCTCCGCCTCGATCGAGGACAGTGCAGCACCGCCCGCCGACCGCAAAGCCATCAGCGAAAAACCCACTTGCATCATCAACCCGATCGCCATAAAAGCCGCGATGATGGTCAAAATCATTTTCAGCGGCGATTTCTGATGTCCATCGCTCTTCAGCGTCGCGGCATCCGCCCGAAGCGAAACCGCATCGGCGCGCAGCGACATCGCGTCCGCCTTGAGCAACATGGCATCGGACTTCATGCTCGCCGGATTGGCTGCGGGAGTCAGCGCGAGCGCCGCAGTTTGCGGCACAACCACCACGGAATGCGTATCCATCACCAGCCGCGCGTCGTATTCCGCGCGGGTATTTTCAACAGAAAGTGTTTTTGCGGCCACATTCAACACGCGCAACTTGAACTCGATAGCACCGCGATTTTCGTCGTTGATTTCCGCCCGCAGTTTTTGCGTGATGCGCTCGTGCGCCGCTTGAATTTCAGCATACGAAGCATGCGGCGAGACTTCCAATATCTCGTACAACGTTTGCTTTTTGATAGTCATGCTCGATCCGATTATTTGGGTAGAAAGAGAACACTCCGCGCTAACACACCGCGAGCGACCGCACGGAATTTAAGCGCAATTCACCCGCAAGTAAAGTGGGATTAGCGCGCTATTTTGCCGCAGGCACAAATCGGGTTAGCGCGCGCCAACTCCCCCGCACAACGCCAGCTTATCGCTTCGCGGCATTTTCTTGATCTGCATCTCACGCTTCAAGGCAGCGGATTTGTCGTCGCAAAATTCCTGGTAAACCAGCTTAACCGGCGAACGACCCCGCGTGTACTTCGCCCCTTCGCCCGCGTTGTGCGCGGCGAGGCGTTTATCCAGATCGTTGGTGATGCCGCAATAGAGGGTGTTGTCGGCGCATTGCAGGAGGTAGCAGGTCCATGTGTTGTTCTGTGATTTCATTTGAGAGGATTACCTAATGACCGTTCTTTCTGAGCGCCTCTCGTCCCCTCTCCCACCGGGAGAGGGGACGCACTGCGTGTCAGCCGCCACGCCGCGAGCAGCATCAGCGCGATCAAAACCAACACCCCTCCATTGCTCCACCTCACATACGGCGTACTGCCCACATAACCTTGCACTTCAGCAGTCAGCACGCCCTCTTCATGCTGTGGCAGCATTTCAACAATGCGGCCATCGACACCGATGACGGAAGTCACTCCGGTGTTGGTGGCGCGCAGCATCATGCGACCGGTTTCCAGGGCGCGCATTTGCGAGAGTTGGTTGTGTTGCATGGCGGCGTGGGAGTGGCCGTACCATGCGTCGTTGGTGACGTTGACCAGCAATGTCGCATCAGGCAGGGCGCGGATGATTTCTTCGCCGAAGGCATCTTCGTAGCAGATGTTGACCGCAATTTTTTGTCCGGCGACAGCGAGCGGCGGCTGGTGCGCGCCGCCGCTGGTTTGGTCGCCCATGGGGATTTGCAGGACTTCGTTAATGAGCCAGCCGAACACGGAGCGCAGCGGGATGAATTCGCCGAAGGGGACGAGGTGATCTTTGCGGTAGTGCTGGCTTTCGGAACTGCCCAGCGAATACACGCTGTTGTAGAAATTGCCGTTTTCTCTTTCAAACGCGCCGATGAGAATGTCGCCGCCATTTTTCCGCACGTGGTCGCCGAGAATTTGTTGGTACATCTCCGGCACGTATTCGCGCAGCAGCGGCAATGCGGTTTCCGGCAACACGATCAGACGTGCGTCGCTGCTTTGCGCCAGTCGGCGATAGGTTTCCAGCGTGTTGACCAGTTTGTCTTCTTCAAACTTTTCATCCTGCGCGATGTTGCCTTGCAGCAGGCTGACTTTGAGCGGTTCGCCTTGTGCCTGCGTCCATGCGACGTTGCGCAACAGCGCGCCGACTATCCATAACAGCAGCAACACAGCCAGCGCGATCTTGCCTGTCTTGCTCCAGCGCGCATGCCACAACACCAGCAACAAGCCCGCGCTCAACGCCAGCAGCAGCGACACACCGAACACGCCGAGCAGCGGCGCGTAACCTGCCAGCGGACTTAGCGGAACTTGCGAGTAGCCGAATGACAGCCACGGAAAACCAGTGAACAGCAGACCGCGCAACCATTCGGCTAGTGTCCAGATGGCGGGCATGACGAGCAACAGAGGCACTGTCG
>JAGVNQ010000034.1 GCA_020053195.1 Sideroxydans sp. | reverse complement strand
TTTTGGTGGATGCGCTGCGCTTATCCACCCTACGCCTTCGATTTTCGGAAGCGTATTCCCTGTTCAGTTTTCAGAAATATTCATCCGCACTCGCCAGCAACGCTTTTGCTTGCCGTTTGGCCAGCACGTTGGAAAGCGTCAGTCCCGGCTCGGCCACTTCGGCGGCCAGCACTTCCTGCAACAGTTTGTCGTGCAACTCGCGGTCGTAAGTGATGCGCGCGTAACGGCGCGCGTATTCTACCTTCGCGATCAAATCGCGTCCCGCCGACAGCGCGATGGCGCGCTCGAAATGGGCGCGCCCGACTTCCGGCTGGCCGCCCAGCGCGGGCGGCAACAGCGTGGCGAATACGCCCAGATACACGTGCGCTTCGCCGTGGCTGTATGTCTCGTCCAGCTCGACCACGCGCGCCATCGCGGCCTTAACCTTGGGGAAATTGGCAATCGCGCTCCAGTCGCTGCTGTTGGCCTGCAACCAGCCCGCCCAAGCCGCGCCGCTGGCATATAACAGCGGCACATCTTCCGTTTTCAGCGCGGCAAGAGCGACGGCAAATTCGTCGAAGGATTTGTCCAGCAAATTGCACAGCTTCACGTCGCGCACGCACAGCGCGCGGTCGCTGTAGTCGCGCGCCTTGCGCACCAGCCGCTGGGCGCGTTCCGGCTCTTTGACAAACGCCGCCGCGTAAGCGCCATACAGTTTGCTGCCCGCCAGCAGCAGGCTTTCGTTCTGCGCGTCGCCCGCGATCAGACTGTCGATCAGCAACAAATAGGATGGCATCCCGGCTTCCACCGTCTCCGGGTCGTTCTGGTTGAGCATCGCGCCGGATAAATTGTCGGAAAGTTTGCCGGTGGCCGACGAAACCACGCTGGCGCAACCGTTCAGCAGCAACAGTGCGAGCAGCAGCGGAAGCAGGCGCAGCGCGGAAAAAAGAGAAGAGTTCATCGAAGAAAAGTTCGTCGGAATTGAGTTTTTGCGCAAGCTAACCCTTTTCTGTGACAGGCGCAACCTTGCCGGATGGTGAGCCACCTTGCCTGCAAGCCATAAAATACGGGCATCTCCAAGCATCACCCCTTGTAGAACGCCATTTGGCGCGCCTTGCGGGGCAGTGGCCTTGAAAAATTCGGCAGTTTTTGTAGGGTGCACTTGCGCACCGTTTGCGATGGTGCGCAAGCGCACCCTACAGTTTGTTGGTTCCGGCTCATCCGGTTAACGTGAAAATTACGGCAGCGTCAGCGCCAAGCGGAAGCCGTAGCTGTAATAGCGGTAGCTCGCGCCGAACTTGGAGCGCGAGGCGGCGCGCGAAAATTTTGCATCGTAGCCCCACGAACCGCCGCGCAACACGCGCAACGAACCGTCCAGCCACGCGCTGCCGTCGTTCGGGGCGTTGTTGTAGCTGTCGTGAAAGCCGTCGGCCACCCATTCCCACACGTTGCCGCTCATGTCGTACAGGCCGAAGGCGTTGGCCTGCCGGGTGGCGACGGGGTGCGGCGTGTTGAAGAAAAAGCTGCCGCTGTTGAAGCTGGTCCACGCCACACTGTCGGCGTTATCGCCGCCGCAATATTCCTGCTGGAAGCCCGCGCGGCAGGCGTATTCCCATTCGGCTTCGCTGGGCAGACGGTATTGTTTGCCGGTCAGCGCGTTGAGCTTGGCGATAAAGACCTGCACGTCATTCCAACTGACTTGTTCCACCGGGCAAGTGTCGCCGCAGGCGGTGAAGTAGCTGGGGTCGGCTTTCATCACGGCGTGCCATTGTTGCTGCGTGACTTCGGTTTTGCCGATGGCGAAAGGCTTGGCGATGGTGACGCGATGCACGGGTAGTTCGTCCTGCTTGCCGTTGGCAGCGCCCATGTCGAAACTGCCCGCCGGAATTTCCACCATCTCGGGGCAGATCGGACAATCTTTGAAGGTTTTGCCCGCTTCCGGCTCGGCCACGCTTTCCCACTGGTAGAGTTTATCCTGCGCCGCGCGCGCTTCCGGCGAATTGGCGGCCAGCAACAGGAAGCGCTTCATTTCGCTCATCGCCTTACGATATTGTTTGATTTCGCCCAGACTCAGCGCCAGTTGATAGTGACCTTCCGCCCACCACGGCGCGATGTTCAAGGCTTTGCCGTATAACTCGATGGCTTTGTCGAAACGTTTTTCCTGCGCGGCGAATTCGGCCTGCACCTTGAATTTGCGCGCCTCTTCGCTCATCTGCGGCTTGGGGATCGCCGCCAGATATTTGGCGACCACTTCCTGAAACGGATCGTTGGTGTTATCGGCGAAAGCCGGGATACACACCAGCGCTAAAACCACGGCCAGACACTTCTGCATATTGAACAAAATCCAATCTCCTCGCTATTCGCTATCTCTGTGGATGCGAGGCGAGATTGTAGCCGGATTTTGAGTGTGGGTTTTAGCTTGAAGCAAGACTTGCTGACGAATTAAACAAATTATGCCAATTGCATCAGATTTCGCGCTTGAGTAACACAAGCCAAGCTGATTTTTGCATCCAGCTTTTTCAGCCAAGCTTCGGGGATTTCTTCCAGCCCGTATAACGCGCCCGCCAACATGCCCGCAATCGCGCCGGTGGTGTCGGCATCGCCGCCGCGATTGACCACGTCGATCAGGCAATCGCGGAAGTCGTCGGTGTCGAAAAAACTCTGGAACACGGCTTGTATCGTGTCGACCACGTAGCCGCTGGGGTTCTGGCTTTGGCGCACGGCGCGGAATTTGAACTCGGGAAATTTTGCGGCGAACGGGTGGGCGTAGGTGTGCAGCAGATGGTTTTTGTCCGCGCCGCGCAAGGCATCCTGCACCATGAAGATCAGGCATTCGCAGGCGGCATCGGATAACGCGCTGTGGTGGGTGACGTGGGCTTGCGCGCGGTTGGCGGCACGTACTTCGTCTGGGGTTTTGCACAGTGTGGCCAGCGCCACCGGTAACACGCGCATCGCCGCGCCGTTGCCCGCGTCGTGTTCGGAATAAGGCGCTTCGGGGTTGCCGGTTTTGCGGAATTGCAGCAAGTTGCGGCGCACGGTGTTGCCAATATCGACCGGCTTGGCGCGCATCCATGCGTCGAACGCTTGCGCTGCCGCCAGTGCATCCACCTTGCCCTGCGCGAGAATGGATGTGCCCAGCGCGAGCGACATGGTGGTGTCGTCGGTGACGCAGCCCGGCTTCAAATGCAACCAACCGCCGCCGCACAACTTGTCGTGTGTGCCGTACTTGGCTTTGATCTCGGTCGGCAACATAAATTCCACCGTCGAACCCAGCGCATCGCCGATGGCGAGTCCGAGATAGGCAGCGATGGCGCGGTCGGTGGTTAGCATTTTGGCAAAGTCAAAAACTTTAGCCACAGAGAACACAGAGCGCACAGAGAAAGATGTGGCACGGTCATCTCTGTGAACTCTGTGTCCTCTGTGGCAAATAGGTTCTAAAGATTATTCCTCCGGCCCGAAACATTTCGCGTAATCCGCGCACACTTCGCAGCTCGGAGAACGGCAGATTTTGATGTCTTCTTTTTCGCACAATTGTTTGTACAGAAATTTTTTCCACTTCATGTCTTTGTTGTTTTTCGCGGCCAGCGACGGGAAGTTCTGCTGCATCAAGCGACTCAAATATTCGCGCGACCACAGCCCCAAATCCTGCCACAGGTGGTCGTTGGCCATACACGCTTCGGTGACAATCTCCGCCATCCACAGTTCGGACGAACAACGTTGGGCGCGGTGTTCCAGCAACAGCGCCAGCACGTCGTCGCGTTCCAACGCGCGCGGATCGCCGCTGCCTTGCGTGCCGCGTATCACCAGCCGGATGCCGGGAAAATGTTGCTTGAGCAACGCAGAAAAATCCGTGACCAACAGCCCCAGTCCCGGCGGCAACGCGCCCGCGCCGTCGATCTGACTAACAATCATCTGCGCGAAAATTTCATCGTTGGGCAACCCGGCGGCGTGTGACATCAGCTCCGCGTACAAGCCCAAGGATTGAAAATTGCCTTTCACGTTTGTCCTTTCTCCCGCTTGCGGGAGATAACCAGCGACTTGGCGGGCGTTGTTTGACCGCCTAGTCGAATGGCTAGTTGTTACACCAGAGTTAGAGAGAGGGGCATTTTGCTGGCTGCGCACAACACCGGGCTGCATGGCGTTCACCTATTTGCTGGGATATTCGATCAGCAAATCTTCGTCGCGCAACACCATCTGGCAAGCGAGCCGCCATTCGGTGGTGATGACATCGTTCACCTTCATCGCGTCGATCTGCGCCTGCGTGATCTTGCCCGAAGTCTTTAACACGCCGATTTCGCGGTCGGTCAACGGACCCGCCATCGGGCCTTTGTTGGACAGGTTGGTGACCTTGACCAAGCATGTCGAACACTCGCCGTTCTGGCATCCGAAGTCGATAGGGATGTGGTTGTCCTTGGCCAGCTCCAGCACGGTAACTTTGTGGCTACCGGCGACGGCATAAACGGTTTTGTCTTTGTGCATCGGGCTGGAAAAAGTGATGTTTGGCATTGCGTTTGCTCCTTGTGGTTTAGTTGAAAAAGTTTTCAAGTAGGGTGCGCTCGCGCACCGTTGCATCCGGTGCGCAAGCGCACCCTACGATTTGGGCTGCTTCAAGCCTTAACCGTAATCTCGCCGCCCAACACTTGCGCCTGACACGCCAATCGCTGTTCGCGTCCGGCCATATTTTCTTGCAGCACTTTGTCTTCCAGCACCGAGCGTTCGCTCATGTGTTCCATGCCGGACGTGACGCGCACCAGACAGGTGCCGCATTCGCCTTCGCGGCAACCGTAGGTAATGCCCGCGCCGACGTTTTCCGAAATCTCGATCAACCGCGTTCCGGCGGGCACGCTGACGGTGACACCGATGTTTTCAAAGGTGACGTTGGCTTTAGGCATGGCTGACTTCCTCTGGAATTGGGCAAGGTTGGGAATGATGTCCTTTAGGGCAAGCCTCAATGTCGCCGTCCGGCTTGGCTTGATTGAGCCCTATCCATGCACGTATTGCATCTTCATCAAAACCGACGCGGCATTCGCCATCCACTTCCATCAGCGGTCGACGAATCAACAATGGTTCAGCCAACATCATGCTCAACGCGGTTGGTGCATCAAAATCTGCGGGATTCACTTCGCCGGATTTGATACGTGGCGCAGCTGGGTTGAACCATTTTTCCACCGGCAACTCGCCGAAAAATTCGCGCAACTTTTCCGCACTCCATTTCTCTGTGAGCAGATTTTTCGCCAGCACGGTATGCCCCGAAGCCGCCAACCAGATTTTCTGTTTAGTGTTGTTGCCGCAGCCGGGTTTTTCGTAGAACAGAATCGTCGCCATATCAGGCCGCCAAACGGTACAGCGAAATATTGGTCAACGAACCGGGCAGGTTCAGCGGCACACCGTCCTCATTCAAAATCGCGCCTTCAATCGGGCAAATACTGGCGCACTGCGAGTCCTCGAAATCGCCCGCGCATTCGTTGCATTTGTCCGGGTCGATCAGGAAATGCGGCTTCGCTTCGTAAATCGCCTTGCTCGGACACAAGGGTTCACACGCCCAACAGTTGGTGCAGGATTCGATGATTTCGAATGACATGTATTCGCTCCTCACATTCAAATAATCAATTCATCAACCACAGAGACACCGAGACACAGAGGGGGCACAGAGGAAACAAAATCAAGTCTTTGGTTTTCGCTTTTCTCTGTGTCTCGGTGTCTCTGTGGTGAATGGTTTTATGCCACCTTTTGCTGCTCATCCACTTTCGCTTCCAACTTCCCCGCCACCCGCATCTCTTCATACACCGCCAGCACCGCATCCTCGATGGCTTCCATCGCGTGTTCGCCGTTGGGTTTAATGCCCGCCGCCTCCAGCGCCCCCCACGGTTCGTAGCCAACCTTGCTGCACAGCACCGCTTCGCATCCGGCCAGCACGCGCAGCGTGGTATCCAACGCGCTCTCACCGTCGCCGCAAGTGTCTCCGCCTTCACAATACGGCTTAGTCTTACGGTGGCCGATAAAACGCACACCATCGCTCGACGCTTCGTAAATCAAAAACTCGCTGGCGTGACCAAAGTGTTCGTTGATGAGCCCGCTGCCTTTGGTGGCGACGGCCATCAAGACAGGGCGAGCTCGAATAACCTCGCGTAGCGAGACCACGTCCCTCTCGCCCGCTTGCGGGAGAGAGTTAGGAGAGAGGGTTCGTTTTAGTCCTTGAATGCTGACCACCTGCACCTTGGATTCTTTCGC